>DATFTS010000441.1:0-2257 GCA_035261645.1 Jatrophihabitans sp.
CAGTAGTCCGGACAGCACCAGCAGCCCGGGCCGGTACGGCAGTACAAGGCCGATCTCGAGCACCGCCGAGGTCGCCAACATGGCGGCGGGCCAGCGGACGGGCCCCAGCCGGCGGAAGGCGGCCGGCGTCACGAAGGCGGCGAAGCCCCCGCCGAGTGCGACCGCCGCCAACACCTGGGCCAATCCGCCGAGCCCGGCGCGAAACGGCCCGGCAGCGGTCAGGTAGTTGCGGTAGAGCAGCACGGCGCACACCGTCCACACCCCGAAGCAGATCCGATGCACGGTGATCGCGGCGTAGGCCGTCGCAACCGGTCGCACTGACCCGATGAGGCGGATGCCGGCGATCAGACCACGCAGCACCTGCGCGGCCGTTTCGCGTGTCTGCCGCTGCGCGTGGGTGGGGCCGAGATCTGCCCGATGGAACCGGGCTGCCAAAGCCGCAGCAACGAGATACGGGATGGCGGCGCTGAGCGCGATCACCGCGTAATCGCCGTTCGTATCGCCGAGCAGGCTGCGGATACCGATCGCCAGGCCGGCACCAGCGGTCGCTGCAAGCGTGCCGGCGGTGACGGCGAGCGCGTTTGCGGTGACCAGGAGGTCGTCGGCCACGAGCAAGGGCTGCGCGGCACTGAGCGCCGAGAGGATGAACCGGCTGATGGAGATCACAACCAGCGCGGACGTGTAGAACGGCAGCCCGCCGAGGCCGAGTGCGATCTCGGCAGCCACGCCGACCACCGCCACGGCGCGCACGAGGTTCGCGATCACCAACACGCGCTGGCGCCACCAGCGGTCGAGCAACACTCCGGCAAAAGGCCCGACAAGCGAGTACGGCAGTAGCAGCACGGTGAAGCCGGCCGCGATGTCGGCCGCATGCGCCTGTCGCTCAGGGTTGAACAGCACCGCGCCGGCCAGCCCTGCCTGGAACACGCCGTCACCGAACTGACCGGCCAGCCGCACTGCGAGCAGCCGGCGAAACGCCGCGATAGCCAACGCGGCCGTCAGACGCCGAGGTCGTTGCGCCGTGCGCGTGCTCATCGCAGGGGTACCTCGGGTGTGGTCACCTTTGGTGGTGGCCGAGACGGTGTCGCGCCACTATATGCACATGGCGTCAGCGGACTGGGCGTCGCTCGGCGGACTCGAACCGGCGGCCGGGCGACTACTGATAGCCACCCCGTTGCTCGGGGATCCGCATTTCGTCCGGACCGTCGTCTACCTGCTCGAACACGACGGCGGCGGCACCGTCGGCGTCATCATGAACCGCCCGAGTCACACGCCGGTCGGGCAGGTGCTGCCTGACTGGCACGACGCGGTGAGCGGTCCGGCGGTCGTGTTCGGCGGTGGTCCGGTGCAGCCCGACGGCGCGCTGTGCCTCGGCCAGGTGCGCCCGGGTGCCAACGGCATCCGCGAGGTCGTCGACGGCGTCTCGACCGTCGACCTGGACGGCGACGTCGCTGTGATCGCTCCCAACGCGCGCCGGCTGCGGGTGTTTGCCGGGCACGCGGGCTGGGCACCGGGTCAGCTCGATGACGAGATCGGCGAGGGCGCGTGGTGGGTGCTGCGGGGCAGCCCTGATGACCTGTTCAGCGAGAATCCGCAGGCGATGTGGCGCAATGTGCTGCGCCGACAGCCGTATCCGTTGAGCATGGTCTCGACGTTCCCGATCGACCCGACGCTGAACTGACTCATTGCGATGCTGATCCGCCCGGCTGAACTCGCCGCGATGCGCGAGGGAACCGTCGACCTCGCCTTCCGACGCTGGGACCGACCGCGTTTGCGCGTCGGCACTCATATGCGCACGCAGGTGGGCCTACTCGAGGTGCTGTCCGTCCGGCAGGTCGCGGCGCGCTCGATCACTGCCGGCGAGGCGCGCCGCGCGGGTGCCGCGTCCCGGGCCGAGCTGCTCGCGTTGCTCTCCAGCCGCGCGGACAGACCGATATTCCGCGTCGAGTTGCGCTACGCGGGCGCGGATCCGCGCGTCGCGCTGCGTGCGCAGGCTGCGCCGACCCCCGCTGAACTCGACGCAGTACGGACGCGGTTGGCGCGGTTGGACGCTGCGTCCCGACGCGGGCCATGGACCAAGCAGGTGCTGCAGCTGATCGCAGCTCGGCCGGCCGTCCGTGCCCCGGATCTTGCGGCCGAGCTCGGTCTGGAGACCGCCGTGTTCAAGCGCGACGTGCGCAAGTTGAAGGAGCTCGGCCTGACCGAGTCACTCAAGATCGGCTACCGGCTGGCTCCGCGCGGTCACGCACTACTGACG
>DATFTS010000442.1:0-4389 GCA_035261645.1 Jatrophihabitans sp.
ATGACCCAACGCAGCGACGACCACGTGACGAAGCGCGGGCTGCGCAGTTCTGCGTCGGGGCGCTGCAGCATCTCAGGCCGCCGCGCGTCCCAGGGCAGTGACGAGATCGCCGGGCCGCGCGCACACCACTGCGGCGCCGGCGTGTTCGAGCTCGCCCGGCAGCCCGTAGCCCCACCCGGCGCCCAGACACGCGATGCCATGCTCGCGGGCGCCGTGCACGTCATGCGATCGGTCGCCGACCATGATCACCTCACGCGGGTCGGGCGAGCCGAGCCGTTGCAACACCTTGCCGATCACGAGCGCCTTGGTGCCCAGCGAGCCGTCCAGCTCGTCGCCGCCGACCGTCTGGAAGAACTCGGCGAGGCCGAGACGCTCGACGATGGGCACGGCGAAGTGCTCCGGCTTGCTGGTCGCGACCGCAAGCTGCGCACCGCTGCCACGCAGCGCGGTCAGAACGTCGATCATCCCGTCGTAAACTCCCATATCGAACATCGCACCCGCCGCATACCGCTCGCGATAGGCTGCGATCACGGCAGGCAGCTTGTCCCGCCCGCCGATGAGAGGTGGCAGCGACTCGTAGAACGGCGGCCCCAGAATGGCCCGCTCGGTCAAGGCGTCCAGCGGGGTCAGCCCGTTGACGACGAAGGCATGCCGCAACGCAGACAGGATGCCGGGCGCCGAGTCGGACAGTGTCCCGTCCAGGTCGAAGAGCACCGTGCGCGGCCGAGCATCCGACTCTGCTGCAGTGCTAGACGTCACTCCGCCAACTCCCCGCTCACCACTGCTTGGCGAAGCACGTCGTGAACGCGACGCCGCCGTTGTTCGTTAGTACAAAGGAGAGACCATAACCGCTGGGCCTGTTCGTGCGAGCGACGAGTGGTCGCTCGCCGGCAAGGAGCGCCCATGAGCATGGTCTATCGCGACCCCGGACCTGCCGCGAGCCGCTCATGACGCTCGGTGGCACAGGGGCCGACGAGTCCCCGATCGGACTCGCCGGCCGCATCGTAACGGCGACGCGCGGGCAGGACGGCCCTGGAGAGGTCGAACTGCGCATCCGCGGTGGCACCGAGATATTCATCGCGCGCTCGGCCGAGCCGCTTCCCCGCGGTCAGGCCGTCATCGTCGCCTCAACGCTCGGCCCACGCACCGTCGTCGTCCTGCCCTGGGCCGACCCCATCGACAGCCTGCTCACCCTGTAGCAGCCATCCAACAAGGAGCACATCATGTTCGGCTACCGCGTTCCCGCGCCTGACCAGGCGATGCTCGTCTCGGGCGGCAAGTCCGAGGGCACACCATTTCGCGTAGTGACGGGCCACGGCGCGTTCGTCCTCCCCTTCATCCGCAAGACCGAGTTCCTGACGCTGGCGATGTTCGAGGCCGAGGTCTCCGAGCCCTGCGTCACCAAACAGGGCATCGCCCTCAACGTGACGGCGGTGATCGCCGCAAAGGTGGGCAACGACATCGAGTCCATCGTCAACGCCGGCCAGCGTTTCCTCTCCGACCAGAGCCAGATGGCCACCCTCACCGGCCGCATCTTCGGCGGTCACCTGCGCTCGATCATCGGTTCGATGACGGTCGAGGAGCTCATCACCGAGCGGCAGAAGTTGGCGACCGAGGTGCTCGACGGGTCGAAGGAGGAGATGGCGAAGATGGGCCTGATCGTCGACGCCTTGCAGATCCAGTCCATCGACGACATGAAGCTCGGTTACATCGCCGCCATGGCTGCTCCGCACAACGCCCGCATCCAGCAGGCCGCGCACATCGCACAGGCCGCCGCCGATCAGGCCGCCGCCGAGGCTCAGCAGCAGTCGCTTCGCAAGCAGGCCGAGTTCGAGCGCGAGACCGCCGTCACCAAGGCCGGCTACGCCGGCGAAACAGAGACCGCGCAAGCCAAGGCGGCCCAGGCGGGCCCGTTGGCGCAAGCGCAGGCGCAACGTGAGGTGATCGACGCCCAGACCGATCTCGCGCAGCGACAGGCCGAACTGCGCCAGCAGCAACTCGCGGGCGAGGTTGTGAAGCCGGCGGAGGCCGAGGCCATGCGGATCCGCATTCTGGCCAAGGCCGATGCTGAGCGCACCGAGATTCAGGCCGCGGCTGCAGCGTCGAACAACCGGGTCGCGCTCGACCAACTGCTCATCCAGCAGCTACCACTGATCGTCGAGAAGGCAGCCGCTGGACTGGCCACCGCGAACGTCACCGTCCTCAATGGCGCCGACGGCTTGTCCGACATCGTCTCGGGCCTGGTCGGTCAGGGCCTGGCCATCTTCGAAACGCTACGAGGCGGGGTCGGCTCGACCAGTGACCCAGCACCCGTGCCGACGCTCGAACCCTTGAATCAGGCGCGCCGATAGTTCTGCGCGTCAGGCTTACGCCCGGTGATCTCGGCGTTGTAGAAGAGACCGCGCGGAACGACGTGCTCGAGCAACGCGTCGACCGCGGACAGCCGCTGCCAGCCGTGGTAGGCGACCGAAGCCCACCGCGGGCCGAGGCGCTCCTTCGGCACGGCGCACTCGAACGTGCGCACCGGCCAGCCGAACCACGACGCCAACAGTTCGGAGGTCGTCGCTCGGACGTCAGTGGCGCCGCAGCGGCGGGCGAGCTGCTCGAGCTCGTGCGGCACGAACGTATGCAGGTCGACGACGGCCTCCAGGGCCGCCGCGCGCGACGACTCGTCCAGCTCGACCTGCGGCCGTCGCCATGCGGCCAGCGCCGGCAACCGAGTCGCGCGGGTGGTGGCCCACCAGGTGAAACGCGACAGCCGTCGCGCCACGAAGTCGCCGTGTCGCGTCGGTTCGCCGGCGAACACGAATCGCCCGCCTGGCTTGAGCACCCGCAGGATCTCGCGGAACGAGACGTCGAGATCAGGGATGTGGTGCAGCACCGCGTGCCCGATGACGATGTCGAAGGTCTCGTCGTCGTAGGGCAGCCGCTCGGCATCGGCCACCCGTCCCTGCACCTCGAAGCCCAGCGTGCGCGCGTTGCGCTGCGCCACTTCGACCATGCCCGGGCTCAGGTCGGTGACATGGCCCTCGTCGATCACACCGGCGAGCTTGAGGTTGAGCGTGAAGAACCCGGTGCCGCAACCCAGCTCGAGCGACTTCGCGTACGGCCACCCGTCCACGCCCGCGACGTGCGCGAAGCGCTCGCGCGCATAGGCGATGCAGCGCTCGTCGAACGAGATCGACCACTTCTCGTCGTAAGTGCTCGCTTCCCAGTCGTGATAGAGGATGTTGGCGAGCTTGGGGTCCTTCCAGGCCGCGGCGACCTCGGCTTCGGAGGCATTCGGCTTGGGCGCACTCGGCACGGGTAGTGCAGCGCTCACTTGAAGACTGCCTTGCCGGGGCCGTTCTCGACGAACGACGAGATGCCGATCTCGCGGTCCTCGGTAGCAAACACCGACGCGAACAGATGCGATTCGAGCCGCAGCCCGCTGTGCAGGTCGGCGTCCAGCCCGCCGTCGATCGCGGCCTTCGCAGCAGCGAGGGCGAGCGCCGGACCTTTCGCCAGCCTCTGCGCCATCGTCACCGCGGTGGAGTACACATCCGCGGCCGGCACCACGATGTCGACCAGGCCGATCTCCAGCGCCTCCTGCGCATCCACAAGGCGGCCGGTGTAGATCAGGTCCTTCGCCTTGGACGGGCCGACGAGCCGCGGCAGGCGCTGCGTGCCGCCCATCCCGGGGATGATCCCGAGCAGGATCTCCGGCTGTCCCCACTTCGCATCGTCCGCGCTGATGCGGAAGTCGGCCGTGAGCGCCAGCTCGCAGCCGCCACCGAGCGCGTACCCGGTCACCGCGGCGATCACCGGCTTGGGGATCCGCGCGATGGAGTCGATGGACGACGTCACCCGGCCCGAGTCGCGCACCATGAACGCATGGTCCTGGCCGGCGAACTCCTTGACGTCGGCCCCGGCCGCGAACACCTTCTCGCCGCCGTAGAGGATCACCGCGCGCACCGAATCGTCCTGGCTCACGAGCGTCGCCGCGGCCCGCAACTCCTCCTGCATGGCACTGTTGATGGCGTTCATCGGCGGCCGATCGAGACGGATCGTCGCGATCCGATCCTCGATCTCGACGCGAACCAGAGCCATGCGCTCCACCCTTCCGCTCGGCGTTCGGCTTCCCAGGAGCCTACGGTGTGACCAACGGGAAGGGGCGGCGAGGATGAACCTCTCGAAGATCCAGAACCGCATCGAGTCGGTGCCTGCAGTGCGCGCGCTCGGCGTCCGGCTGCTCAAGGCGCATCAGATGATCTACGAGCGCACCGACGGGCGGATCGGCCACCGGCTCGGTCCGACTCGCAACCTGCTGCTGCGCACGGTCGGCGCGAAGACCGGCCGGCCGCGCACCAACGCGCTGACCTATGCCCGCGACGGCGCCGACTACGCGGT
>DATFTS010000443.1:0-3538 GCA_035261645.1 Jatrophihabitans sp.
GTTCGCCGACGACGAAGGCTACGTCAAGGGCGCGGAGACGATCGTCACGTACCAGCTGGGCGATCGGTCGGGCAGCGCCGTACTCGACCGGAACAACCCGTCGTTCTCGATCCAGCAGAGCCTGGCGCAGCGCTTCTGGGAGTTCTTCCGGCTCGGCGCGGAGCACCTGTACACCGGACTCGATCACATCCTGTTCCTGCTCGCGCTGATCGCCGGCTCCCGTCGGCTGCGGGAGGTCGTGCTCGCCGCGACCTCCTTCACCCTCGCGCATTCGGTGACTTTCATCCTCGCGGCACTCGGCGCCGTGAGAGCCCCCGCAGCGGTCGTCGAGCCGCTGATCGCGTTGTCGATCGCCGTCGTCGCCGGCTGGCATCTGTGGCGGCTCGTCACCCGCCGACTGCACGCATCCGACATCGAAACCCGCAGCCGCGGCCACTTCGCGCTGGACAGGGCCGGCTGGATCAGGCTCGGCGTCGTGTTCGCCTTCGGCCTGATCCACGGCCTCGGCTTCGCGAGCGCGCTCGGAATCGAGGAGGCGTTCTCGTGGAGCCTGCTGTGGTCGTTGTTCGTGTTCAACGTCGGCATCGAGTCCGTGCAGCTGGTGATCATCGCGCTGGTGTTCCCAGCGCTCGCCGTACTCCGTCACCGCGCACCAGCCGCCGGCAACTGGGCAACAGGCCTCGTCGCGGCCGCCGTCGCGATCACGGGCCTGGTCTGGTTCGTACAGCGCATCCTTGCCTAGCTGGTTCGCCGACCGTGGTTGCACCAAGCCGGCGACCATCAGCCGGGCAGAACCTCGATCGGGATGCCGTCCCGCTGAAGCAGGACGCGCGCACCCAGCGGCGTGGACAGCCTGGCGATGACCAGCCGTCCGACCGCAACGGCGGGAATCACCTCGACCCCGGGGCGGGGCGTTGTCTGGATCACGAGCAGCGCAGCGGTCCGCGATTCGAGCACGGCGGCCACCTTGACGTCGGTGTACGCCGCGGGCGACCCGTTCACTGTCACCCTGACTGTTCGCCCGCCGTCGACGAGGACAGCGGGCGGAAGGTGGCGCAGTCCGCCGCGATAGGAGGTATCAAGGCCGGCCGGCCACCAGGTGGCCGCCTCGACGCCAGGATCCAAGGCGTGTATCGCCGGGAATCCGGCACCCTCCGACTTCGGATTAGGTGCGTGTCCCGGCTTGAACCTGGTGCCCTCGAACTCGATGCGGTACGCCGCAAGCGGTCGATGCCCGCGATCCGTCCGGAACTCCGGGTACACGCGCCGAACCGACCGCACCCGGACAGGATCGGCCTGCTGCTGCGCTGGATAGGCCGGCTGTAGCGCCTCCAGCACGCCCGGCGGCAGCTCGACGTCCGACACCACCGGCGCATTCCGCAACACAGCGATCTTGTCGTCCACCATCGGCCCTCCGCCCGGCCCGATGGACGAACCCATCAACACGATCGGCCGCGGCTGCCGGTCGACCGGGAACCCGTCCCACAACGCCAGAGCCTCCTCCGGCTCCAATCTCCTCACGGCTCAAGAGTCGCACCGTCGGGCCGATAGACCGAGTACCTGACGCTGCCAGGAGGATTCAGCCGGCGCCAGCGCACGAGGTGCGCCACCTGGTGCCCGAGCTCTCAACGGCCGTGGACTTCATCAGCCGACGGCCATCACTTGCTCAACGGGTTGGTCTCGGAAACCGAGGAGATTGCCTGGAAGCCGAGGCTGCGCGCGAGTCGATGAGTGATGCGAAGCGTCCGTGGAGCGCGTCGAGTACAGCCAGGAGGGCCAGCTGGCTCGTCATCCCCTTGATGCGGAAGCCGAGTTCGGCGGCGCCCGAGATGAGGGCGTGGTCGCAGATGGTGGCCAGAGGTGCGTTGTGGTAGCTGTTCATCGCGACGGTGGTTGGTCCGCCTGCGCGGCTGAGTTGCTGGGCTTGCACCTGCTGGAGCCAGAGCGCCGCCGGCCTGAACTCCTCTAGGCCTCCCTCAGCCAAGTCGTTAGGGCGGACGTTACTTGGTTCCGTCAGAAGGGTCCGTGCACGCTGCCAGAAACGGGAACGTAAGGTCACCGGCATGTCGACGTGGACCATGCCCGTGCGCCCCGATCCGCCGATCAACCCGACCGACGAGCGGGCCGCGCTCGAAGATCGCCTCGAGTTCCAACGCACGACGTTGCTGATGAAATGTGGCGGGCTGAAGCCGGAGCAACTGGCGCTGCGGTCGGTGCCGCCGTCGACGCTGTCGCTGCTCGGCCTGATTCGGCACCTGTCGGCAGTCGAGGCCTGGTTCCATTCGTATGACGGCCAACCCGACCACCAGTATTTCTGGGATTACGGCTCGACGGCAAGCGGCGACGTCGACATCACTCGGGCCGCGGACGACCTGGCCAGCTATCAGGCGAGTGTCGCCCGGTCGCGCGCGGCGGTGGCCGGGCGCAGTCTCGACGAGGCCAGTCCCGGCGAGGACTACACGCTGCGGTGGATCTACCTGCACATGATCGAAGAGTACGCACGCCACAACGGCCACGCAGATTTCCTCCGCGAACGCATCGACGGCGCCACGGGCGAATAGCGTGTCGACGGCGTCCACACCATGCCGGCATCCCTGGGGCTCTCAGGAGTTGGCAACTTTCAAGGAGACGCGGCGGCCGAAGCTACGCCGAGGGCTATTGAGAGTCGGCGTCGCCGCCGCCTCCTGGGCAAAGTTGTCCACAGAGCTCAAATAGCCTTATTCGTAAGCCTTTCCAGGCTGCTATGACCTCTCACTCAGAACAGCAAGGAACGTGTCAGTGCGCGGGCCGCCACCTAGATCCACCTGGCCTCCGCACCGAGCTCGGATCACCGGTTGCTACTTCGCCAACAGCAAGACCACTCGATCCTCCCGGCGCAGCTACGACGAATTGGTCGCACTACGGCTGTGAACGTCGAGCGCGCAGCTGGTCGGGCTGGCACCTCCAGAGGTCGCCGTATGAACACCACCTCCCGGTACGGCGTGCCGCGAGCGTGCCCCGCTCCGCTATGCACGGTGCCACCGTCGTGGCTGCCGGCGTGCCGACTGCCGCCAACTGCCTTCGCCACCGGTCTGCCCGTCGAAGCCGGAGCGCGGGATGAAGGCCGCGCGGTCGCCGCCGGCGGAGTAGCGGCGAGCGTCATGGGCGGAGACGGATGAACGCCCAGGCACAAACCAGTCCGGCCGGCGCCGTAGCTCAATCGGTTTGCGGAGGTTCCCACTTCGGCAGGGTGTCGATTACCTGTCCCAGCAGTTCGCGCAACTGGCGGTACCGGCGTACACCGAGGGAATCCCGGATGTGCCTTTCGAGATCGCTGACGATGTGCTCGGCCTTCAACAGGGCGTCGCGGCCCGCGTCGGTCAGATGCAATTCCTGGACATTGCGGTGTCGAGGGTGCGCGCGGCGCTCGACCAGCCCTCGGTCGGTCAGCTTGCCGACCAGCAGCGCCACAGCCTGCGGCGTGATGCTCATCAGGCGGGCCAGCTCTGCGCCGGTCAGACCCGGGTTGGTCTGCAGGCTGATCAGCACCGAGTAGTGG
>DATFTS010000444.1:0-2032 GCA_035261645.1 Jatrophihabitans sp.
GCTAACACCCGAGGCGGCCGGTATCCGTCTCAACGCCGACGGGTTCATCGAGGTCGACGAGTACCTGCAAACCAGTGTCCCCGGCGTGTTTGCGATGGGCGATGTCAGGCGCGGCCCGGCCTTCACCCACGCTTCCTACGACGACTACCGCATCCTGCACGCCAACCTCATCAAGCACGAGAAGGCGAGCACGCGGGACCGGATCGTCCCGTACACGGTGTTCATCGACCCACAGCTCGGCCGCGTCGGCATTACCGAGCGCGAGGCCAGCGCGCAAGGACGCGAGGTCCGGGTCGCAAAGCTGCCGATGAGCGCTGTCGTGCGGGCCATCGAGACCGGGGAGACGCGCGGCTTCATGAAGGCCGTCGTCGACGCTGACAGCGGGCAGATCCTGGGCTGTGCGGTCCTCGGCAGCGAAGGCGGCGAGATCATGAGCATCATCCAGGTCGCCATGCTGGGCAAGCTCACGTACACCGACATGGCGGACGCGATCTTCACGCACCCGCTCCTGGCGGAAGGCCTCAACACCCTGTTCGCGACGTTCGACGCCTAACCATCAGCTGGGGACCAGCACAGCGCGCCTTCCTGATCGTCTGTGAGGCGGTTGTCGCGTAAGGGTCCGGAAAGGCGGCAGTCCATAGCGTCCACGACGACCTTGGCACGACTTCGTCGGGAGAACATCGTGGACGCTCTGAGCAACTGGGTGGTGCGGCATCGCTTGATCGTGGGGCTGCTGTGGCTGGCCATAACCGTCGTCGGCGTGGTGCTCGCGCCGTCGGTGTCCGGCCGGCTCAAGTCCGGCGTACATGTCAACACCGCGGCATTCGCCGCCAATCAGCAGATCGCCAAGCAGTACGGCGGAGCGGCCTCACCGCCAGGCTTGCTCACCATCAACCTGCCCGCTGGGGAGACCGTCAACTCGCCGATGGTGATGAACCAGCTGAAGGGGCTCGACGCGCAGGTCGCCAAGGCGGATCCGAAGCTGCGGGAGGTCTCGTTCGCGTCAACCGGTAGCCGAACCCTGGTAGGAACCGGCGGCACGAGCACGCTGATTCTCGTCTATCCGCCACAGCAACGAGGCGACGTTTCGCCGGCCGTGCTCAACCAACTCACCTCCGCGGCGAAGACGGCCGTGCCCGGAGCCACGGTGCACAGCACGGGCGAGGCCGCCTTGGCGGCGGGCAATTCGTCTTCGGGCCATTCGAGCGTGCTCACCGAGCTGATCATCGGTGCGCTCGGCGCGCTTCTGGTGCTGGCTTGGGTGTTCGGATCGTTCCTGGCGCTGCTGCCGCTGATCATGGCTTTGGTCTCGGTGCTCACGATGCAGTTGTTCATCTACGGTCTGACCTACATCGTTCCGTCCTCGACTCCGTTCAACCCGGCGGTTCAGTACATCGTCGCGCTCTTAGGGTTGGGATTGTCGATCGACTATTCGCTGCTGATCGTCAACCGTTGGCGGGAGGAACGCGCGGCCGGAAAGTCCAACGCCCAGGCCGTGCAGGCGGCCATGCACCGTGCCGGTCACGCCGTCGTTCTCAGCGGCATCACCGCCTCGCTCGGGCTGTTCGCTCTCGTCGTGGTGCCGGTTTCGCTGGTCCGTGGGATCGGCATCGCTGGGTTGTTCATACCGTCCACAGCGGCCCTCGTCGCGCTCACGTTGCTTCCGGTGGTTTTGTCGAAGATCGGGCCGCGCGTCGACTGGCCCCGCCGTCGCCGCGCGGGCAAACAAAGCCGATTCTGGAGCGGCTGGTCGAAGCTCGTGATCCGCAACCGAGTCGCCGCCGTCGTGGTCGGGCTCGGCATCCTTTCCGGTCTTGCCGGCGTTGCCGCGACGATCAACATCTCTCAACCAACCGGTTCTGCGCTGGCGAGCACCGGAGCGTATGCCGACGGGCTGCACTCGCTGCAGGCCGACGGCTTCGGCAGCGGAGCGCTGACCACCGTGCCGATCTATGTGCCCGCCGCGGGGCAGGCCGGCGCCGTCGTCACCGCGCTGGACAGTGTGTCCAGCGTGCACGGAGCGGTATCACCG
>DATFTS010000445.1:0-4563 GCA_035261645.1 Jatrophihabitans sp.
GAGGTGGCCGGCGTCAACTTCGGCGAGAACTGGATCAGCCTTGACCCGAACGCCGATTACAAGACGACGCTGGCCCGCATCGAGGACACCATCGACAGCTATCCCGGCGTGTTCCGCGAGGCGCTCACCTACCTCAATGAACGCATCGAGGAGGTCCTCACCGGCGCGAAGGAGCCGATCGCCGTCCGCGTCTACGGTCAGGACCTCAAGACGCTGCGCGCCAAGGCGGCCGAGATACAACACGCCATCGGTCGCATCGGCGGTGTGACCGACGCGCACACCGACCTGCAGGTCGACGAGCCGCAGATAGAGGTCACCGTCAACCTCGCGAACGCCGCCAGGTACGGCTTGAAACCCGGTGATGTACGGCGCGCGGCTTCGACGATGGTCGCCGGAGAGGAGGTTGGTGACGTCTTCCGGGCCGGACGCGCCTACGACACCGTCGTCTGGACAACGCCGCAAACGCGCTCCGACGTGTACGCCATCGGACAGCTGCCCATCAACACGCCCTCGGGTGCCGTCGTGCGGCTTGCCGACGTCGCGCAGATCCGCGTGCAGCCGGTGCCCAACCTCATCGAGCGCGTCAACGACTCGCGCAAGATCGATGTGTCGGCCGGCGTCAGCGGTCGCGACCTCGGCTCGGTGTACCGCGACATCAAGGCGGTCGTCGCCCGCACCCAGTTCAGTCGCGGCTATCACGCGGAGGTCATCGGCGAATTCCAGGAGCGCCAGCACGCGCAAGCGTCCCTGTTGCGCAACGCCCTGCTCGCCGTGTTGGCCATCCTGCTGTTGCTGCAGGCGTCGTTCGTGAACTGGCGGCTGGCGTTCCTTATCCTGCTGACGCTGCCAATGGCGCTGGTCGGCGGTGTGCTCGCCGCCTATCTCGGTGGCGGGGTGATCTCGTTGGGCAGCCTCGTCGGATTCTTCACCGTGTTCGGCATATCGGCGCGCAACGGAATCCTGCTGATCAACCACTGCCAGCACCTGGAGACGTACGAGGGCGAGCCGTTCGGGCCCGAACTCGTGATCCGTGGCGCCCGCGAGCGGTTGTCTCCGATCTTGATGACATCCCTGGCGACCGGGCTGGCGGTGGTACCACTGGTCGTCCTCGGCGACCGGCCCGGTTACGAGATCGAGTACCCACTCGCCGCGGTGATCATCGGTGGGCTGATCACCTCAACACTGCTCAACCTGTTCGTCGTGCCGTCGCTGTATCTGCGGTTCGGGCGCCGGCGGCGCGAACGAGCGCCGGAACACCCCTCGGCGCCACCTGACCTCGTCCCATCCGGCTGATCTGCCCCAGGAGGCGGCGATGTCCCGCACGTTCCATCTGATCGCCATCGGTTGCTGCGCGGCGAGCCTCGTGGCCGTGCCCGTAACGGCCGCGAGCGTGCCCGCCCCCCGGCCGCTCGCTCAGGCTCAGGCGGGGGCGCTGCCGTCGTGCCGCGCCCCGTTCCCGTTCCACCCGGCTGAGTTCCCGCGACGCCCGGCCGCGGGGACTCGGTGGTTGTCCCTCGTTCCGGGTACTGCCTTCTCTCTGACCGGGCTGGCCGAAGGGGACGACGGGAAGCTGCACCGGCACACGATCGTCAGCGTCGTCAGCCGCGTGACGAAGCGGCTCGACGGTGTCACGACTCGGATCGTGTTCGAACGTGACTACCAGGTCGGGCGCTTGGCGGAGTCGGAACTGGCCTTCGAGGCCGCGGACCGCAGCGGAAACGTCTGGAACGTCGGCGAATACCCGGAGGAGTACGAGAACGGCCACCTGGCCGGCGCACCCAGCACGTGGATCGCGGGCCTGGCGAAGGCGCGGGCCGGCATCGGCATGCTGGCGCAGCCGCGGCTCGGCACGACGGCCTACTCACAAGGATCGGCACCGCGTGTCGGGTTCCACGACTGTGCCAAGGTGGCTGGCACCGGCCGGCGGGTGTGCATACCGCGAAGGTGCTACCAGGGGGTGCTGATCATCCGCGAGTGGGCGCCGAACGATCCGGGAGGCGGCGTGCAGCTCAAGTACTACGCGCCGCATGTCGGCGCGATCAAGGTGGGCCAGGTCGGCTCCGGCAGCAGCGCCGAAGAACTGCATCTGACCCGGATGCGACATCTCACCCGGGCGGAGTTGAACCGGATAGACGCGGCTGTCCTTCGGCAGGATCGACGTGGTTACCGCGTCAGCCCACACCTCTACGCCCGCACCGCGCGTGCGCGCGTCTGCCACGACGACTGAGCGGTGGCCTAGCGGCTCAGTGGACGAGCACCGGCGCGGCCTCTGCGTCGGCCCGCGCCGGCTTGTGCCGCGGCAGGAAGAAGGCGGGCACGAGGCAGAGCGCGGTGAGCACCACACCGATGACGAAGGTCGCGGCGAACGACTGACCCGCCTGATGCAGTCCGGTGTGCAGACCGGCGTGGCCGAGGGAGGCAGCGAGCTTCAGATCCGTCTGCGCCGCGATCGCCGGGCCGGCCAGCGCGTGCGACTGGATCTGGTTCGTCAGCACCACGGAGAACGTGGCGGTACCGATCGAACTCGCCACCTGTTGCAGGATGTTCATCAACGTCGAGCCCCGCGCCACGCTGGCGTGCGTGAGGGTCTGCAACGCAGCGGTGAACGTCGGCATCATGGTGGCGCCCATGCCGAGGCCCATGACGAACAGCGCGAGTAACAACACCCAGTACGGCGTGCCCGAGCTCACCTGCGTGAACACCGCCATACCCGGGATGATCAACGCGATGCCGGACATCACGATCTTGCCGGGGCCGATCCGGTCGGTCAGTTGCCCAGCCAGCGGCATGGTGAGCATGGCGCCCACACCCTGGGGGATCATCAGCAATCCGGTCGGCAGCGTCCGCTCGCCGCGCACCTGCAGGAAGTAGCTGGGGAACAGCAGCGCGGCGCCAAAGAACGCCACCGCGAAGAGGGTCATGGTGATGACGGCGATGCTCATCTGCCGGTTGCGGAAGAGATGAAGGTCGATGAGCGGATGGTCGGCGCGATGCAGCGCGTGCCACACGAAGCCAGCAACCAGGCAGAGACCGACGGCGGCGGGGATCAGCACGCGCGCCGCCGCGACCGTGTGCTCCTCGGGAATCGAGGAGACACCGAAGAGGGTGAGCGCGAGGCCGGGGGAGAGCAGCAGCATCCCGACGAGGTCGAACGACTCGGACGGGGTCGGATTGTCGGCCGGCAGCACGAGCGCGGCGTAGATCAGCGCCACGATGCCGATCGGCAGGTTGATCAAGAAGATCCACCGCCAGCTCGCGGCTTCGATCAGCCAGCCGCCGAGGATCGGGCCACAGATGGGGCCGAGCAGCATCGGCACGCCGAGGATCGCCATTACCCGGCCGACCCGCTCAGGCCCGGCGGCGTGGGTCATGATCGTCATGCCCAGCGGCATCAGCATGCCGCCGCCCAGCCCTTGCAGTACGCGGAACGTGATGAGCATGCCGATGTTGCCGGCGGTGCTGCACAGCGCCGAACCGATCACGAACAGCACCAGCGCGAGCATGAACAGTCGCTTGGTGCCGAAGCGGTCGGCCGCCCAGCCCGTCAACGGGATCACTGTTGCGAGCGCGAGCGTGTAGCCCGTCATCGTCCACGCGACGTTGGCGTAGCTGGTGTTGAAGACGTGCTGGAACGTGGGCAGGGCGACGCTGACCACGGTGATGTCGAGAATCGACATGATCGCGGCGAGGACGACGACGCCGGCGATCTTGAGCACCCTGGCGTCGATCTTGTCCGAGGTGGGTGCCGACGGCGCGCCGCCAACCCCTTCAACGGCGGTCATGGCTGCCCCTCCCAATGATCATTGCGGAGCCATGACGATATCGGGGACGTGTTAACCCGTTATGACCACCCGTTGGCGATCAGCTACCGCTGACGTGCAGCGCCGCCAGGTTGTCCTGGGCCGGGAACTGGTAACCCGCGGGATCTGCTGCAAAGGCCAGCAGGATGTTGTCCGTGGCGTGGCGCACCACGTCCTCGGTCTGCGGCGGCACCGCGTGGACGCAACGTGCGTTGATCGCGCACGCCCACGCGATCGTTCCGGCGTCGAAGACCCCTGCACCGCTGGGCGCCGTGTAGTACGTGGTGTCTGCGACCGACGGGCCGCCGGAGGGGCACGTCACCGGGGAGTGCAGCAGGACCTCCAGCGGCCGCGGGGTGGGATCCGCCGGCTCCACGGCGTCGGTCTCCGATGCGATGAGCCCCGGCAGCGCCTGGCCGGCGCCAACGCCCGTCCCCGCGAAGATCCAGCTGTTCGGTGCGACCACGATCCCGTCGCTGATGTTGCCCGGCCCGAGGTTGCACGCGTACTCGGGTCCCACCAGTGCGGACTCCGGGTCGGCTGCCGGAGGCGCGGGCCAGTTGGCGGTCACGGCTGCGTTGTCGTTGCCGAACAGGGGATCCTCCGCCGCAACCTTGTAATTGATCTCGAGCCGGTCCGGGCCGAGCGCGGTGCTGGCGAACCTGATCCGCCGAAAGATGCCGTTCGCGCCGAAAAACGCGATGTTCGTGCCGGCATTACGCGCCCGCGTCAGGGCAGTGCGCATCCGGGGCGACCAGTACTC
>DATFTS010000446.1:0-3377 GCA_035261645.1 Jatrophihabitans sp.
GCCCGTGAAGCCCGCATCGAGCTGTACTTCCCGTCGCTGTCCGCACGCACCCTCGTCTACAAGGGGATGCTGACCACCGACCAACTCGGCGCGGTGTTCCCGGATCTCACCGATCCAAGGTTCGAGAGCGCGATCGGTCTCGTGCACAGCAGGTTCTCGACGAACACGTTCCCGTCGTGGCCGCTGGCTCACCCGTACCGCTACATCGCGCACAACGGCGAGATCAACACCATCAGGGGCAACCGCAACTGGATGGCCACTCGCGAGACGCTGCTCGAAACCGACCTCATCCCGGGCGACCTCAAGCGGTTGTTCCCGATCTGCACGCCGGACGTCAGCGACTCGGCGTCCTTCGACGAGGTGCTGGAGCTGCTGCACATGGGCGGGCGCAGCCTGCCGCACGCGGTGCTGATGATGATCCCGGAGGCGTGGGAGAACAACCCCGCGATGGAGTCGAAGCGCCGCGCATTCTATGAGTTCCACTCCTGTCTGATGGAGGCCTGGGACGGGCCGGCGTGCGTCAACTTCACTGACGGCACCGTCATCGGCGCGGTGCTCGACCGCAACGGCCTGCGACCCGGGCGCTGGTGGCAGACCGCCGACGGCCTCGTCGTGCTGGGCAGTGAGTCGGGCGTGCTCGACATCGACCCAGCACAGGTGGTGGCGAAGGGACGCCTGCAGCCGGGGCGGATGTTCCTCGTCGACACCGAGCGCGGCGAGATCCGCTCCGACGACGACATCAAGGCCGAGCTCGCGGGGGACCAGCCGTACGACGAGTGGTTGCACGCGGGGCTGATTCATCTCGATGAGCTGCCGCCGCGTGAGCACGTGGTGTTCAGCCACCAGTCGGTGACTCGACGCCAGCAGATCTTCGGCTACACCGAGGAGGAGCTGCGCGTCCTGATCGCGCCGATGGCGACGGCCGGCGCCGAGCCGATCGGTTCCATGGGCACGGACACGCCGCCCGCGGTGCTGTCCAAGCGGCCGCGGATGCTGTTCGACTACTTCACCGAGCTGTTCGCGCAGGTGACCAACCCGCCGCTCGACGCGATCCGCGAAGAACTGGTCACCTCCCTGACCGGCGGGATCGGTCCCGAGCAGAACCTGCTCGCCCCCGGCCCAGCGTCGTGCCGGCAGATAGTGATCCCGCGGCCGGTGATCGACAACGATGAGCTCGCGAAGATATGGCACATCAACGCCGACGGCGACATGCCCGGCTTCCGCTGTCAACTGATCGACGGACGTTTCCGGGTGCACGGCGGCGAGGAGGCGCTGGCGGCCGCGCTCGAGCGGGTGCGGCGGGAGTGCTCGGCGGCCGTCGACGCGGGCGCGCGCATCCTCATCCTCTCCGACCGTGACTGCGACCCGGACCACGCGCCGATTCCCTCGCTGCTGCTGACCTCCGCGGTGCACCAGCACCTCATCCGCACCGGCCAACGCACTCAGGTGGGTCTTGTCATCGAGACCGGCGAGGCGCGCGAGGTGCACCACGTCGCGCTGTTGATCGGCTACGGCGCGGCCGCGGTGAACCCGTACCTCGCCTTCGAGACGATCGACGACCTCGTGGCCAACGGCGCGATCGCCGGGCTGTCCGCCGACCAGGCGATCAAGAACTACGTGAAGGCGCTCAGCAAGGGCGTGCTCAAGGTGATGTCCAAGATGGGCATCTCGACGATCCAGTCCTACACCGGCGCGCAGGTGTTCGAGGCGTTCGGCCTCGCGCAGCCGCTCGTCGAGGAGTTCTTCGGCAGCACGCCATCCCGTCTCGGTGGGGTCGGCCTCGACGTACTGGCTCAGGAGGTCGCGGAGCGACACGCCACTGCCTACCCCTTGGTCGCCACGTCGCGCGCGCATCGGCGCCTGGACGTGGGTGGCGAGTACCAGTGGCGGCGTGAGGGTGAGCTGCACCTGTTCAACCCGGAGACGGTGTTCCTGCTGCAGCACGCCACCCGCTCGCGCCGATATGAGGTGTTCCGCGAGTACACGAGCAAGGTTGCGCAACTCGACCGTGACGGCGGCACGCTGCGCGGCCTGTTCGATCTGAAGCAGGGCGAACGGCCGGCGGTGCCCATCGACGAGGTCGAGCCGGTGTCTTCGATCGTGCGCCGGTTCGCAACGGGCGCGATGTCGTACGGCTCGATCTCGGCCGAAGCGCACGAGACGCTTGCGATCGCGATGAACCGAATCGGCGGTAAGTCCAACAGCGGCGAGGGAGGTGAGGACGCGCGCCGGTTCGTCGCCGACGAGAACGGCGACCTGCGCAGATCGGCGGTCAAGCAGGTTGCGTCCGGCCGGTTCGGAGTAACGAGCCAGTACCTGGTCAACGCCGACGACATCCAGATCAAGGTCGCGCAGGGCGCGAAGCCGGGCGAGGGTGGGCAGCTGCCCGGGTTCAAGGTCTACCCGTGGATCGCGCGCACCCGGCACTCCACGCCGGGCGTCGGGCTCATCTCGCCGCCGCCGCATCACGACATCTATTCGATCGAGGACCTTGCCCAACTCATCCACGACCTGAAGAACGCCAACGATCAGGCCCGCGTGCACGTGAAGCTGGTCAGTGAAGCGGGCGTCGGCACGGTTGCGGCTGGAGTGTCGAAGGCGCACGCGGACGTCGTGCTCATCTCCGGCCACGACGGTGGCACCGGCGCGGCGCCGCTGACGTCGCTCAAGCACGCCGGCCTGCCCTGGGAACTCGGCCTCGCCGACACCCAGCAGACGCTGCTGCTGAACGGGCTGCGCGACCGGATCACCGTGCAGGTCGACGGCGCGATGAAGACCGGCCGGGACGTCATCATCGCTGCGCTGCTCGGCGCGGAGGAGTACGGCTTCGCTACGGCGCCGCTCATCGTGTCTGGCTGCATCATGATGCGCGTCTGCCACCTGGACACCTGTCCGGTGGGCGTCGCGACCCAGAACCCGGTGTTGCGCCAGCGGTTCACCGGGAAGCCGGAGTTCGTCGAGACGTTCTTCGAGTACGTCGCCGAAGAGGTGCGCGAGCTGCTCGCCGCGCTCGGCTACCGCTCGCTGGACGAGATCATCGGACGCGCCGACCTGCTCGACACCGCAAAGGCGATTGAGCACTGGAAGGCTGCGGGCCTCGACCTGGCTCCGATCCTGCGCGTGCCGGATAACCCCTACGAGCAGACGCTCACCAAGTCGCGCGAGCAGGACCACGCGCTCGAGGTGGCACTCGACCAGACGCTGATCGAGCTGTGCGAGGGCGCGCTGCTCGACGGCGCACCGGTGACGTTGGAGATGAAGGTACGCAACGTCAACCGCACCGTCGGCACCATGCTCGGCTCGATGGTCACTCGCCGGTTCGGTGCGGAGGGCCTGCCCCCAGGGACGATCGACATCACCTTCCGCGGGTCGGGCGG
>DATFTS010000447.1:0-3268 GCA_035261645.1 Jatrophihabitans sp.
GCGCACCGGCCGGCGCGGCCACCTCCGGGTCGTCCCGCCCGGGCACTGACGCCTGTGCGGCCTGGGTAGGCTCCGCAATGTGGACCTCTCAGCATTGGTGAAGGCCTACGACGTACGCGGCATCGTCCCGGATCAGCTCAACGAACCCATCGCACGCGCCATCGGCGCAGCGTTCGTTGACGTCACCGGCGCCGACCGCATCGTCACCGCGCACGACATGCGCGAGTCGGGGCCCGGGCTCGCTCGCGCCTTCGCTGAGGGCGCGCTGCACCGCGGCGCGTCCGTTGTCGAGGCCGGGCTGGCGTCGACCGACATGCTGTACTTCGCGACCGGTCACCTCGCGATCCCCGGCGCGATGTTCACCGCGAGCCACAACCCCGCGCAGTACAACGGCATCAAGATGTGCCGCGCCAACGCGGTCGCCATCGGTCAGGACTCCGGGCTTACGGAGATCAGGGACGGCGCCGCCAGGTACCTCGAGGACGGCCTACCGGCCGCCGAACACCCCGGTTCGGTTGACCAGGTCGACCTGCTCCGGCCGTACGCCGAGTACCTGCGCAGCCTCGTCGACCTCAGCAACATCCGTCCGCTGAAGGTCGTCGTCGACGCGGGTAACGGCATGGGCGGCTACACCGTGCCGGCCGTGCTCGGCGACGCGGTGCTGCCGCCGCTGCCCCTGGACATCGTTGCCCTGTACTTCGAGCTCGACGGCACGTTCCCCCACCACGAGGCCAACCCGCTCGAGCCGAAGAACCTCGTGGATCTGCAACGCATGGTGGTGGCCGAGCGCGCCGACATCGGGCTCGCCTTCGACGGTGACGCGGATCGCTGCTTCGTCATCGACGCGGCCGGTAAGCCGGTGCCCCCGAGCGCGATCACCGCGCTTGTCGCCACTCGCGAGCTCGCGAAATCGCCCGGCGCGGTGGTGATCCACAACCTGATCACGTCGCACGCGGTGCCGGAGATCGTCCGCGAGCACGGTGGCCGGCCGATTCGCACCCGTGTCGGGCACTCGTTCATCAAGGGCGAGATGGCGCGTGAGGGCGCGGTGTTCGGCGGCGAGCACTCAGCGCACTACTACTTCCGCGACTTCTGGTTCGCCGACACCGGCATGCTAGCTGCTATGCACGTGCTCGCCGCGCTCGGCGAGCAGGACGGCACGCTCGCCGACCTCACCTCCGAGTTCACTCGCTACGTTGCGTCTGGTGAGATCAACTCCACGGTGGACGACCAGGCCGGACGGGTCGCGGCGGTACGCGACGCCTTCGCACAACGCGCCACGTCGATCGACGAACTCGACGGGCTGACCGTCGAGTTGCCCGGCGGCACGTGGTTCAACGTCCGCGCCTCGAACACCGAGCCACTGCTGCGACTCAACGTCGAGGGGCCGACGGATGAGGCGATGGCCGCTGCCCGCGATGAAGCGCTCGGCGTGATCCGCGGTTGACGACGAGGAGAACAGATGCCGATCGACGCCGCACTACTGGAAATGCTCGCCTGCCCCAGCGACGACCATGCGCCGCTGCGGGAGGAGCAGAGCAACGGGCAGGACGTGCTCGTGTGCACGGTCTGCTTGTCGTCGTTCCCGATCGAGGACGGCATCCCGGTGCTACTGCTGGACGAGGCCACGCCCGGACCCAACGGTCTGGGCCACCCCGCCAACCCTCTGTGAACGGACCGCAGGTGAGCGAGAACAGCGATGAGCGCTCGCGCGAACATCGATGAGTAACTTCGACGAATCCCTGCTCGACGACGTCGGGCGGCTGCAGCAGCGCGACGAGCACCGGTTGCTGTATGCGCTGGCGACTGCGGGGGCGCAGGTTCGGCGTGCGGTGGAGACCGTCGGCGACTTCGGCATCGAAGGTCTGCGCGGAGTCGAGATGCCGCGCGCGCTGCTCGTGGCGACCGACTCGGCACCGTCGGCGGCGTCGCGCCTGATCACCCGGATCAGCTGTACCCGCACCCCGGCGCTCACGTGGCACGGCGTGGAGCTGCCGCGCTGGGCAGGGCCTGCGGACGCGCTGCTCATCGGTTCGGTGGACGGCCGGCACCCGCGGCTCGCCGAGCTGGCAGCCGAAGGTGCGCGGCGCGGGCTCGCGATGGCTGTGGTCGCGCCGGCTGGCACCCAGGTCGCCGCCGCGGCCGGACGCGCGCCGCTGCACGAGTTGCCACGCGACCTGCATCCGCGCGCCGCGCGCTGGTCGATCCTGGCGCCGTTGCTGCAGGCGCTGGACGTGCTCGGCGTCAACCACATCCCGTCCGGGCTGCTGATCGAGGTCGCCGACGCGCTGGACGAGAAGGCCGAGGCGTGCCGTCCCGACGGCGATGCGTTCGTCAACCCGGCGAAGGCGCTCGCAGTCGAGTTCGCCGAGGCGTTCCCCCTGATCGTCGGCGCCGGCGCGTTGGCGGGCGTCGCGGCGCGCGCGATCTCGGACACGCTGCAGCAGTTCGCCGGCGTCATGTCGGTTTCGGTGTCGCTGCCGGACGGCGTCGCCCGGGCCGGCTCGCTGCTGCGCGGCGCCGGGCCGCAACCGATCGACGACTTCTTCCGCGATCGCCTCGACGAGCCGGCCGGGATCCGTCCCCGTCTGCTCGTGGTCGGCGACGACGGCAGTGCCGACGACATGCTGCTCGGCGAGCGCTCCGACGCGCAGATCCAGCTGGATGAGAAGGCGGCGCGTCGCGCAGCCCGAGCCCTGCACGATCTCGCCGGCAACCTGGGCCTGCGCTCGTCCACGGTGGACGTGCCCAACGGCGACCCGCTCGCCCGGTTCGCCGCCGCGGCCGCGTTCGGGGAGTACACCGCCGCCTACTTGGCGCTGGGCCTGGGGCTGGATCCCGGTTCATCAGGTCCAGCCGAGCGGGCCCATTGATGCGCTCTGGGCGGGGGCCGTCGCACGCCGCGGTGGGACGGGCCGGTTGAGCGCGGCCGGTGGCTCCAAGGCGATCTTCGCCGCGCTTGGCGCGAATCTCGGCATCGCGCTGATCAAGTTCATCGCGTTCGCGATCACCGGGTCGTCGTCGCTGCTCGCCGAAGGCGTGCACTCGGTGGTGGACTCGGGCAACCAGGGCCTGCTGCTGCGCGGCGGGCGCTCCGCGCGCCGGCGCGCGACCCCTGAGCACCCGTTCGGTTTCGGGCGCGATCGATACGTCTACGGCTTCCTCGTCGCGCTGATGCTCTTCTCCGCGGGTGGGCTGTTCGCGCTCTACGAAGGCATCGAGAAGATCCGCCACCCGCACCATCTTGATCAGCCGATCGTGGCGATCG
>DATFTS010000448.1:0-5885 GCA_035261645.1 Jatrophihabitans sp.
CCCGTCGATACCTCGACGCCGCCCCCCGCAAACATGGCACTCGTCGCGTACACCTCATGCGACTCGCTGCTCGCCGGACTACGCAATCACACTGCCGCCCAGGTCGGTCCTTACGGGCTGGCCGGCGGCTCGATCGACTACGGCGTAGCCAGCGGCGGTGCCCTACGTGGTCCTGTGGCTGCCATGGCGCCCGCGCGTGCTGTGGCAAACAGCGCCGCTGGCTACGCCGTAGTCGATCGAGCCGCCGGCCAGTCCATACGGACCGACCTGGGCGGCAGTGTGACCGCGTAGTCCGGCGAGCAGCGAGTCGCATGAGGTGTACGCGACGAGTGCCATGTTTGCGGGGGGCGGCGTCGAGGTATCGACGGGTGGCTTGCCCGGAGTGGGGTGCGTGTTGAGGCGCTGCGCGCTGTTGCTGTCTCGGACCGCCAGAACGACAGCGGTGCCGACGATCATCGCGAGTAGCACGGCGGCGAGGGCGACGAGCCCTGAGCGTGCACTCCCCTGCGCGGCGCGGAATCGGCGACGGGTCGGCTGCGGCAGTTCCTCGTCGGGCATTCGCGGCCTCCTCGCCGGTCGAGCGGTGGGCGCTCGGTTGCCCTGTTACACGAGGTGGGGCACGCGTTTCGTTGCGTAGCTAGGAGAGGCTCAATGCCTGTCCCGGACGTTCAAGGTAGACGCTGCCGTATTCAGCGGCGACGCGGATCCAGCGACCAGAGGTGTCGACATGGGCCTGGCCGCCCCGCGCCAGGAAGCCCATCCGGGTGAGCGAGCTGATGGCGCGCAACGTGACTTCGGCGGACGTGCCGGTGTCGTCGTTGACGGTGAGGACCACGGAGTCGAGCAACGCATCCGCGAACGCTTGGCGCGCGTGGGCGTTCGGGAACTCTTCGCGAGCGGAGTCCTTCAACGTGAGCGCGCCGGTGCGGACCAGCGGGCGGATGACGTCGTCCGGGACGGTCTCGATCCGGTGCCACCCGGCTGCAGGCGGCAGCCCGGTACGCCATTCGAGGTCGCGCCGCTGCGGCTGCTCGGGTTGGTCGGTCGCGTCCAGCCAGTCAAGCACCTCGCCGGCGCGGGCAGTGAGGTCGAGCTGTTGTTCGCGCTCGGGGACGTCGACGGTGCGCGATACCAGCACGCCGAACGGCAGCCGGACCAGCACGCTCGCGGCACGTCCCGACAGCCGCAGCCGGGTGAGGCTGCGCGGATCGAGGCTGACTGCGCGCCGCAGCACCGGGGCCAGTTCGGCGACGACGATGCGATCGTCAGTGGTCAGCATGGCCGTCATCGGCGAAGCCGTGCAGGATGTCGCGCTCCTCGTCGGTAAGCCGGCGCGGGCGATCGATTGCGAAGTCGAATCTGACGCACATCGTCGCTGCCCGAGCGGCCAGCGCGCCGTCGTCGAACACTTCGTAGCGGACGGTGAAGCGCGCACCGCCGACCTTCTCGATCCACATCTCCACACGCAGTGGCTGTGGGTGGTAGACGACCGGACGCACGTAGTCGATCTCGTGCCGCGCGATCACGGTGCCGTTGGAGAAGCCCTCGGTCCGGTGGAAGAACATCGCCACCCGGGCCTGCTCCAGGTACTGCAGGTACGCCGAGTTGTTGATGTGCCGGTAGGCGTCCATGTCCGACCACCGCATGTGCACATCGTGCACGAATCGCGCCATTATCTAATGCTCTTCGCGCGAGCGCTCATCGGACAACCTAACGCTCTTCGCGCTAGCGCTCATCGGACAACTTACTGCTCTTCGCGCTAGCGCTCATCCTGCTGTGATCAATCGCGGGTCAGCTTGCGGTGCGTGACCGCGTGCGGGCGTGCCGCCTCCGGTCCGAGCCGGTCGATCTTGTTCTTCTCGTACGCGTCGAAGTTGCCTTCGAACCAGAACCACCGGGCGGGGTTCTCGTCGTCGCCCTCCCAGGCCAGGATGTGCGTGGCAACGCGGTCGAGGAACCACCGGTCGTGGCTGGTGATCACCGCGCAGCCCGGGAAGTCGAGCAGTGCGTGTTCCAGCGAGCCCAACGTCTCGACGTCGAGGTCGTTCGTCGGCTCATCCAGCAGCAGCACGTTCCCGCCCTCTTTCAGCGTCAACGCCAGGTTCAGCCGGTTGCGCTCACCGCCGGAGAGAACCCGGGCCGGCTTCTGCTGATCCGGGCCCTTGAAGCCGAACGCCGAGACGTACGCGCGCGACGGCATCTCGACCTGGCCGACATTGATGTAGTCCAGCCCGTCGGACACCAACTGCCACACGTTCTTGTCCGGCTCGAGGCCGGCGCGGGACTGGTCGACATAGCTGAGCTGCACCGTGTCGCCGACGCGCAGCTCGCCGCCGTCCGGCTTCTCCAGGCCGACGATCATCTTGAACAGCGTCGTCTTGCCGACGCCGTTCGGGCCGATCACGCCGACGATGCCACCGCGCGGGAGGCTGAACGACATGTTGTCGAAGAGCAGCTCGCCGTCGAAGCCCTTGGTGAGCCCTTCTGCCTCGACAACCACGTTGCCCAGCCGGGGACCCGGCGGAATTTGGATCTCCTCGAAGTCGAGCTTGCGCGTCTTCTCCGCCTCGGCCGCCATCTCCTCGTAGCGCTGCAGGCGCGACTTGCTCTTGGCCTGCCGGCCACGGGCGTTCTGCCGCACCCAGTCGAGCTCTTCGAGCAGGCGCCGCTGCAGCTTCTGGTCCTTCTTGCCCTGCACTTCCAGCCGGGCTGCCTTCTTCTCGAGGTAGGTCGAGTAGTTGCCTTCGTACGGGTAGGCGCGGCCGCGGTCGAGTTCCAAGATCCACTCGGCGACGTTGTCGAGGAAGTACCGGTCGTGGGTCACCGCGAGGATCGTGCCGGCGTACTTCGCCAGGTGCTGCTCGAGCCACTGCACGGACTCGGCGTCGAGGTGGTTGGTCGGCTCGTCCAGAAGCAGCAGGTCCGGCTGCTCGAGCAGCAGCTTGCACAGCGCCACCCGGCGCCGCTCGCCGCCCGACAGATGGGTGACCGGCGAGTCGCCCGGCGGGCAGCGCAGGGCGTCCATCGCCTGCTCGATGCGGCTGTCGAGCTCCCAGCCTTCCGCGTGCTCGATCTTCTCCATCAGCTCGCCCTGCTCGGCGAGCAGCGAGTCGAAGTCGGCGTCCGGCTCGCCCATCGCGGCGGAGACCTCTTCGAATCGGGCCAGGGTTGCGCGCAGATCCGCTACCGCGTCCTCGACGTTCTGCCGAACGGTCTTCGACTCGTCGAGCGGGGGCTCTTGCTGAAGCAGACCAACGGTGAAGCCGGGCGACAGGCGTGCGTCACCGTTGGACGCCTGGTCGAGCCCAGCCATGATCTTGAGCACGCTCGACTTGCCGGCCCCGTTAGGCCCCACGACGCCGATCTTCGCGCCGGGCAGGAACGACAAGGTGACGTCGTCGAGGATGACCTTGTCGCCGTGCGCCTTGCGCACCTTGTACATGGTGTAGATGAACTGCGCCACGTTCCGTCCTTGCTAGATATCTGAAGCTTGCTTGGTACTTGCTTGGTATCAGCGGCCCTGGTGGGCCAACTGGTGGGCCAAGAAGAGGTTCTCCGGCACGCCACCGGTCGTTATCCAGTGTCCCAGTCCGCTCGCAACCGGAGGGAGTGGGCCCCGAATGGGGCCGAGCGCGCGTGTGAAATCGGCGTGACCTCTGCCACCAAAACGGTTGCGGCGGCAGAATTCTTCCCCGTCGTACGCAGCTGCCTGCGCAGCCCAGGAACGCTGGGACGCGGCCGCCTGACCAGATATTCGGGCCGGCTGCCGAGACGTGAACTGCGCCACGCTGCTCGGCGGTTGGCGATTTGGCGAGCGCCGGCGCGCTGTGTAACCGTCGGTGGCGGCCGCGCCGAGTTCCGAACCGGCGCCGCACCGCGCAGGGATGGTGCGACACATTGGGCCGCCGGGCTGACCGGTGCGCCTGGTGGGGCTACCCCCGGATCCCGGTCGGCGGGCCAAGGTCGCCCTTGAAGGTGACGCCCGCAGGCGCCAACCGATGGCGCGCAAGGACGGGATCGACCCGCGAGAGCGGCGCAACCGGCGCTGCTCGGGAAAGGTTCCTCATGCACACGAGTAACACCGTGCTGCCGCGCGCCCATGAAGCGGCGGAAGCACCTCGCCGTGGTCGGCGCGCCGCGGCCGCAATAGCAACGACAGTGAGCGCCGCTGCAGTCATCGGCACCGTGCTGGCCGGTCCGGCCGGCGCTGCTCCCAACTACGCCGTCTGGGATCGCGTGGCTCACTGCGAGAGCACGAACAACTGGCACATCAACACCGGAAACGGCTACTACGGCGGGCTCCAGTTCTCCGCCAGCACGTGGGCCGCATACGGCGGCCATCGGTACGCCGGGCAGGCGAACGGCGCGAGCCGCCTTCAGCAGATCGAGGTCGCACGTCGCGTGCTCGCCTCGCAGGGCCCGCACGCGTGGCCGGTGTGCGGTCCGCGTGCCGGCCTGAACCGGTACAACGGTCAGGCAACCCATGCACCGTTGCCGCGCGTTGCCGGGCAGCGTGCGCACGTTGCACGCCAGTCGGCTCGCAAGATGAGCCACCCGGCGCCGAAGGTTCGTCGTCATGCGCATGGGACGTACCGAGTCCGCCGGGGTGACACGCTGAGCTCGATCGCGCGCATTCATCACGTCGCGGGCGGCTGGCGGGCGCTCTTCCGCGCCAACCGGGACCGGCTCTGGAACCCGAACGTGGTGCGCGCCGGCCAGGTGCTCGTCCTGCCCTGATCGCCGCACGACGCGGCCAAGCAAGGACTGCCGCAGCAAGAAGTACGGCGGCAAGAACTGCTTCAGCGCCGGCCCGGACCGCATCGCGGTCCGGGCCGGTTGCTTTCCCGGCCACCGTTGGTCAGGACGCGGTCGCCAGCTCGGGCTCCGGCTCGTCGTCAGCTGACGGCCGGTCCAGATCGAGCCAGTGGTCGCTGTCGTCGGTCGGCACACCGTTCTCGTCCCGGGCGACGGTCACTGTCGGGGTGGACTGGTAGACGCGAGTGAAGTGGCTGGTGCCGCGCGAGAGGTCATGCCCCACCGCTGTCGCCTCGAGCTCATACGCCGTCCGTACCTGCTCCTCCACCTTGTACTCGCGCATGTAGTAGCGGCCGGTGACCACCACCGGTTGACCCTTGCGAATCGACTTGTCGACGTTCTCTGCCATAGCTCGCCAGCAGGTCACCGTCACGTAGAGCGTGCCGTTGTCGACGAACTTCTCCTGCTCGCGGTCGTAGCGCCGCGAAGTGGATGCGACGCGGAAGTTTGTGACGGCGTATCCGTTCTTCGTCTCACGGCGGCGCGGATCGTCGACGACGTTGCCGACGATCGTCATCTGGGTCTCGTTCACGGCGTGCTCCTCGCATCAGTTCCGGGGATCCGGTAGCCCGCGGTGGGCTGAGCACACGAAACACAACGCCGGCGACACCACAGGATGACCGCAGCGAGAATGTGGACAACTGAGCCGCTGTGGACGCCTCCGACTCGCACCGTCGGGCAGACGTGCTACTGCGCCCACCGTCCGAACACGGGGTTGCTTACGCCGATCGGCTTACCGCAGGCCGGAATGCGCGCCGATACGCCGCAGGCGACACGCCGACGATCCGCCGGAAGTGGTGGCGCAGCATCGCACCGGTACCGAAGCCGCAACGTGACGCCACCGTGTCGATCGGGTCGTCCCCCTCCTCTAGCAACCGGCGGGCGAGAAGCACGCGCTGGTGCGTCAGCCACAGGTGCGGCGTCGTGCCGGTCTCGGCGCGGAAGCGCCGCGCGAACGTACGAGGACTCATCGCTGCTCGCGCGGCGAGCGAGGTAGCGCTGTGCTCGACGTCCAACTCCGCGCTCAGCTCGTCGAGCAGCGGCGCGAGTGTGTCGGCCGCACGCGCGCG
>DATFTS010000449.1:0-4436 GCA_035261645.1 Jatrophihabitans sp.
ACGTCGAACCACGGCGACGGCGCTCCCACGACCGGGCCGTCGCGGTCCGGGTCATGCGCGGCGGCTGCGCTCGCGAACCACTCGCGGTGCCGGCGCCGGGCCTGCTGCTCGTCGCCGTCCAGGAGTTCGTGGCTCCAGTCCAGAGCCGCCGAGAGGGTCTGCTGCCGGTTGAGCCGCGCGCCGCCGCGCCGGGCAAGGAGAGTTAGTGCATCTGTCAGGCCGTCGGCGAGTTCGGCCACGGACAGGTGCGCCAGCCGGGCGGCGGCCAGCTCCAGTGCCAGTGGCATCCCGTCGAGCTGGTAGCAGATGCGGGCCACGCGGCGGCGTTGCTGGCGTCCACTGCGAAGGACGGCGATGTCTGCCGGGCCCGCTCTACGAACAGTTGCACCGCTTCGAGTTGCAGCAGCTCAGCGATGTGGAGCTCGGCCCCGGTCATTTCAGGCAGTTCGAGCGACGGCACCCGGTAGACCGTCTCGCCGGTGAGCGCCAGCGGTTCCCGGCTCGTGGTCGCGATGACGACGTTCGGGCAGCGCAGCAGGATGTCGGTCACAAGTGCGGTCGCGGCGGCGAGGACGTGCTCGCAGTTGTCGAGAAGCAGCAGCAGTGAGCGGCTCGCGAGCTGGTTCGTCACTGCCTCGCGCGAAGGCCGCCCGGCCGGCAGCGCCAGCCCGAGGGCCGATGCCGCCGTGGCGGGGACGAGCTCGTCCTGCTTCACGCCCGCCAGCTCCACCAGCCAGACGCCGTCCCTGAAGCGTTCCTGGCCGCTGACCTTGCGTGCCAGCTCCAGGGCCAACCGGCTCTTCCCCGCTCCGCCGGGACCGGTCAGGGTCAGCAGCCTGGTGCGCTCGAGGATCGCGGGCAGCTCTCGCAGCTCGCGCTGGCGGCCGATGAAGGAGCTCACCGGCGCCGGCAGGTTGCTGCGCGGAGCAGCCTCGCGGGTCGTCTCGCCGGTGAGCAGCCGTCGGTACAGCGTCTTCGTCTCCGCCTCGGGCTCGGCCGCATACTGCTCGTCCAGCGCGTGCCGCAGTTGTTCGTACGACTCGATGGCGTCCCATCGCCGGCCGTGCGCCGCCAGCGCCTCGATCCGGGCGCGCTGTACCGGCTCGTCCAGCGGTCGCTGCTTGGCGATCGGTTCCAGGAGGGCGAGCGCCGCGTCCGGTTCGTCGGCAGCGACGAGATTGGCGGCGAGCAGCGTCGCCACCGCGGCGTAGGTCTCGTCCAGGCTTTCGCGGTACGGGACGGACCAGGTCTCGTACGCGTCCTCCGGCAGGAGCGGCCCCGTCCACGCCTGCACGGCCGCCCGGAGGTCTTCGACCGCTCCGGTGTTGCGGGCGTCGTCGGCGAGCCGCTGGAACTCGTCCACGTCGACGGTCAGCTCGTCGTCCGGGGCCAGGACGAGGACGTCCTGGCGTAGCGCGACGCTGCGCGCGCCCAGCACGCGGCGTGCGGCGTGCACCGCCTGATGGAGGTTGTTCGTTCCGGCGCCCGGGTCGGCGTCCGGCCACAGGATCTCGAGTGCCACGTCGCGATGCAGGCTGTGCCGAGGTGCGAGCGCGAGCAGCTTGACGACGGTCTGCGCCTTACGCAGCCGCCACCGATCTGCCACCGGTTCGCCGTCGACCGTGACCGCGAACCCACCGAGCAGCGCCACGTGGACAACGGCACGTCCCCCCGTGCCCATGCGCGGGATTCTCCTGCGCAGGGGCAGCCACGTACACCCCGGTCAGGTCGGTTTGCACCCGTAACGGCCGCTATCTCCGCGAGATAGCGACGCGGGCGGATGTAAACCGTGCCGTCAGGCCGCGGCGTGGGCGGGTGCAGACAGAGCGGTCAGGCTGCGGCGCGGACCCGAGTGGTGACCAGCTCGGCGACGTCGCCGACGTGCATGCCGCGCCGCCTGGCCATCGTCGCCGCCAGAGCCAAAGCGCTCACCAGGCACACCAGGCCGCCGCCGACCAGCCCCCAGCGAGGGCCCGCAGTGCCGGCCAGCCAGCCGATGATCGGCGCGCCAAGCGGAGTGCCGCCCATGAAGCACACGAGGTACAGCGCCATCACCCGCCCGCGCATCGTCGGTGCGACGGCGAGCTGGACGTGCGCATTGGCCGCGGTGGTCACGGCCAGCATCGCCAGGCCAGTGGGGACGAGGACGATCGCGGTGGTGATGAAGGTCGGCATCAGCCCGCTCACGATCTCCGCCACGCTGAACAGGGTGGCCATGCCGAGCAGGAACAGCGAGGACGGCCGCTTCGATCGACGCGTCGCGAGGATCGCCCCGCAGAACGCACCGACCGCCAGCGCTGTGGAGAGCAGGCCGTACCCGCCCGCACCTTGATGGAACACCTGCTTGGCCATCAGCGCGCAGGTGATCGCAAAGTTCAGGCCGAAGGTGCCGAAGATGAAGATCAGGATCATGGTGCGACGAGATCCGGACGGGCGCGGACGTAGCGCAGACCCTCGCGCAGCTGCCCGCGCGCCCGCGCGAGCGCCGGCGAGGGGAACAGCTCGTCCGGACGCATCCGCACCAAGGCGGTGACAACCGCGATGCCGGACGCGGCGTTTGCGATGAACGCCCACCCGGTGCCGACCGCGCTGATCATCACGCCGGCCACCGCCGGACCGATGATCCGGCCGCTGTTGAAGATGGCGGAGTTGAGCCCCACCGCGTTCGTCAGGTCGTCCTTGCCGACCATCTCGACCACGAACGACTGCCGCACCGGCGTGTCAATGGCGGTGATAAGACCAAGCGCTGTGGCGAGCACCAGCACGTGCCAGTACTGCACCACGCCGGCGACGTCGAGCAGCCCGAGCAGCAGAGCGACGACCGACAGTGCGGACTGCGTGGCGAGCAGGATCCGCCTCTTGTCGCCACGATCGGCGATCACGCCGCCCCACAGGCCGAGCAGAAGGGACGGGCCGAACTGCAGTGCAGTCACTACGCCGAGCGCCGTGCCCGAGTTGGTGAGCTCGAGGACGAGCCAGTCCTGCGCGACACGTTGCATCCACGTGCCGGTGAGTGAGATCAGCTGCCCACTGGCGTAGAGCCGGTAGTTGCGCACCCGCAGCGATCGGAACATGCCGCCGCGCGTCCGGGTACGCGCTGGGGAGGTGGGAGGGGCTGCGGTCTGAGGGTCCAGCTCCGTCACTGCTCTGCCAGCTTGTCGAGCACCGGGACAACCCGCTGCAGCAGCGCGCGCTCATCAGGGGTGAGCGTGGCGAGCCGGCGGGTGAGCCACTGGTCGCGCGAATGCCGCTCCGAGTCGATCAGCCGCTCGCCCTCGTCAGTGATGGCGAGCACCGCCTGCCGGCGGTCGGTGGGGTGCACCTCGCGGCGGATCAGGCCGCGCTCTTCGAGATTGGCGAGCACCTTGGTCATCGACGGCGGCTGCACCCGCTCCAGAGTGGCGAGTTCGCCCGCGCTGATCGGACCATGCTTGGACAGCGTGCCCATGGCAGAGAGCTGGGTGAGCGTGACCGACATGTCGACGCGCTGATTTCGGATGAGCCGGGTCAGGCGCAACAGAGCCGGTCGCAACTGGGAGGCGAGATCGGCAATCGTCATTCTGGTCGCCGCGGTCATTACTAGTTAGTTTAGCTAACAAATCCGTTATTTGCCAGCCGCCAGACGCTGCGCGAAGGCTGCCACGAGGTCATCAGCACGAGGCAGTTGTACCCCGTCGACGCTGCCTATCGGTACCGCGCCACTGAGGCTGCTCGTCCAGAACGCCGCCTTGCCGCTCAGTTCCGCGACGTCGAAGGTGCGCAGCACGCTACGGCGGCCGTCGTCGCGCGCGAGGTCCAGCAGCGCGCGCCTCGTCACGCCCGGCAGCAGATCGTCGCGCAGTGGCGGCGTCACGAGCGCGCCGTCGTCCTCGATCAGGAAGACGTTGCCGCGCGCTGTTTCCAGCACCGCGCCGTCGGCACCTACGAAGAGCACGTCGCCGGCGTCGTCGGTCCACGACCGGTCGGCCCACTTGTGTCGCCAGAGGCCGGCCGACCGCACCCGAGTTACGGCATTCAATGCGGAGGGACGGGGCGGAGCCGGCGCCGCCGTTATCGTCAGGTCGAGTCCAGGGCTCGCCGTCACGCGCAACACCGCGCGGCCGACCGGCACGTTCTTCGCAGCCTGGCTGACGCGTTCCGCCGCGTCGGGCGGGAGCCCGGCGCCGAACAGCTCGCGGCACGACCGGTCCAGCCGCGCGAGATGGTCGGCCAGGCGCGCGGGCACACCGTCGACGCCGAGGACCGTCTCGAGCAGACCGCCGGCGCGCAGGGCGCCGTCCACGGGCATCGGAGAGGACGGACGGCTCCCGGCGGCGGCGAGCAACGGTGCCGCCTTGTGCAGGCACTCGCGCCATTCGAGCATCGGCACGCTGTCTGCGGTGATCCCGCCCCCCACGCCGAGCTGCACCCGATCACCCACGATCTCGAAGGTGCGG
>DATFTS010000450.1:0-6213 GCA_035261645.1 Jatrophihabitans sp.
CTACCGCGACGTCCTCGGACAGTTGCTCGAGGCCGGTCACCTCTACGAGTCGTACTCGACCAACGAGGAGATCGAAGCGCGGCATCGTGCGGCGGGCCGGGACCCGAAACTCGGCTACGACAACTTCGATCGCGACCTCACTGAAGAGCAGCGCGCGGCGTATCGCGCTGAGGGCCGGCGGCCGGTGCTTCGCCTGCGAATGCCGGACGAGGACCTCAGCTGGAACGATCTCGTGCGCGGCGAGGTGAGCTTCGCCGCGGGCTCGGTGCCTGACTTCGTCGTCATGCGGGCGACCGGCGAGCCGCTGTACCCGTTCGTCAACCCGGTGGACGACGCGCTCATGCGCATCACGCATGTGCTGCGCGGCGAGGACCTGCTGCCTTCGACGCCGCGCCAGATCGCGCTGTACCGCGCACTGATCGACATCGGGGTCACTGACTTCGTGCCTGAGTTCGGTCACCTTCCGTACGTGATGGGCGAAGGCAACCGCAAGCTTTCGAAGCGTGACCCGCAGGCGTCCCTCCAGCACTATCGGGACGAGGGCTACATACCGGAAGGTTTGTTGAACTACCTCGCCTTGCTCGGCTGGTCGATCGCCGACGACCGCGACGTCTTCTCCCTCGAGGAGATGGTCGCCGCCTTCGACATAAAGGACGTCAACGCGAACCCGGCGCGATTCGACCCGAAGAAGTGCGAGGCCATCAACGCCACGCACATCCGGATGCTCGCTCCGGACGACTTCGCGCGCCGGCTCACGGCGCAGGTCGAGGCCGAGGGGTTGCCTGCCGACTCGGCCGTCATCGAACGCGCTGCGCCACTCGTCCAGGAACGAATCCAGACACTGCGCCAGGGCGCGCAGATGCTGCGTTTCCTGCTCGTGCCGGACAGCGAGTTCACCGTCGACGAGTCGGCCGCGGCCAAGCAACTCGACGAGAACGGGCGGGCGGTGCTCGCGGCTGCCGCCGCCGCGCTCGAGGCGCTGCCGGAATGGACGGCCAGTGCGATCGAGCAGGCGCTGAAGGCGGCGCTGGTCGAAGGGCTGGGGCTCAAGCCGCGCAACGCGTTCGGTCCGGTGCGTGTGGCGATCACCGGCAGCACGGTCTCACCGCCGTTGTTCGAGTCGCTGGAGCTCCTCGGCCGCGAACGCTCGCTGGCGCGGATGCGCAAGGTGCTGAGTCGCTGACCGCCTGGGCGACGATGACGGTAGTACTGTCACAGTCCTGACGGAAAGGTTGTGCCGATGTCTGTCCGCCCGGCCTGGAGCAACGACGATGTCGAGGCGTTCCGCGACCTCGCGCACACGTTCCTGAGCAAGGAGTGCGCTCCGCATGAGGCGCGTTGGGCGGAGCAGCAACACGTCGACCGCGAGGTCTGGAACAAGGCCGGTGAGGTGGGGCTGCTCTGCCCGTCCATCCCGACCGAGTACGGCGGCGGGGGAGGCAGCTTCGCACTCGAGGCGGTGATGGCCGAGGAGCAAGCCCGCACGCTTGCGCCGAGCTTGGGCACTGCGGTGCACAGCACGATCGTCGCCCACTACATCCACTCCTACGGCACAGATGAGCAGCGCCGGCGATGGCTGCCCAAGCTGGCCTCGGGGGAGTACGTCGGCGCCATCGCCATGACCGAACCCGGCACCGGATCGGACCTGCAGAGCGTCAAGACCAAGGCGATCCGAAACGGTGCGGAGTACGTCCTCGACGGCTCGAAGACATTCATCTCCAACGGCCTGCTCGCCAATCTCGTCATCACCGTCGCGAAGACCGACCCGGACAACGCGGCAAAGGGCATCTCGCTGATCGTCGTAGAGACCGACGATCTTGCCGGTTTCACCCGCGGACGCGTGCTGAAGAAGATCGGCCAGCACGGCCAGGACACCGCGGAGCTGTTCTACGACGGCGTACGGGTGCCGGTGACGAATCTGCTCGGCGCCGAGGAGGGGCAGGGCTTCATCCAGCTGATGCAGCAACTGCCGCAGGAGCGGCTCGTCCTCGCCGTCGCCGCCGTCGCGGCGATCGAGGAGACGCTTGCACACACGCTGAAGTACACGAAGGACCGGCAGGCGTTCGGCAAGCCGGTCTTCAACTTCCAGAACACCAAGTTCAAACTCGCCGAGGTGGCGACGATCGCGAAGATCGCTCGCGTGTTCGTCGACGACTGCGTCGAGAAGCACATCGAGGGTCGGCTCGACGTGGCGACCGCGTCGATGGCGAAGTGGTGGACGAGCCAGATGCAGTGCGACGTCGCCGACGAGTGCCTGCAGTTCTTCGGTGGCTATGGCTACATGCAGGAGTACCCGATCTCGCGGATGTACACCGACGCGCGCATCCAGAAGATCTACGGCGGCACCAACGAGATCATGAAAGAGATCATCAGCCGGTTTCTGTAGCTCAACCGCTACCTACTGAGGGAGCGCTGAGTCGGTCTCTGTTGACCCTTGGCATGTGCGGTGTCAGGGTGCCTTGGCCTGATATGCCACAGGCGTCCCTTTCGCGAGGAGTGATCAGCTTGCTCAACCCCAACCATCGGCGGGCCCGCCGCGCCTCGATCGGCGCGACGCTGCTCGCCTGCGCGGCGCTTGCCATCGGCGTCGTCGCCGCACCGGCATCGGCTGCGACCCAGCCGGCCGCACACCGGATCACCGTCCATCCGCTTATCCAGCCGGCAGGCAGGCCGTCATCGAGCAGCACCTTCAGTTGCCAGACACGTCCGATGGACGGCTCGCAGGGTCCGCGCTGCTACCAGGCCGCGCAGATACAGAACGCCTACAACATCACCCCGCTGATCAACCACGGCATCGATGGCAGGGGGCGAACGATCGTCATCGTCGACGCCTACGGCAGCCCGACGATCACACGGGACCTCCAACTGTTCGACTCGGCGATGGGTCTGCCGGACCCGTCCTTCACCCAGATCACGCCCGCCGGCACGCCGCCGGCCTTTGATCCGAATGACAGCAACCAGGTTGGCTGGGGAATCGAGACGACCCTCGACGTCGAGTGGGCGCACGTGACAGCGCCGGGTGCGCGAATCGTCCTCGCCATCGCGGCGAGCAACAACGACGCTGACATCCTCGCCACCACGCAGGCAGTGATCGACCACAGCGTGGGCGACGTGATCTCCCAGAGCTTCGGTGAGGCCGAGGCGTGCATGGACCCGGCCCTGCTTCGCGAGCAGCATGCGTTGTTCGCCCGGGCGGTTCACAAGGGAATCACGCTCCTCGCGTCGTCGGGTGACAGCGGCGCCTCGCAGCCTGCTTGCACGGGCGACGGCGCGTTGTTCGCGGCCAGCACGCCGGCATCTGACCCGAACGTGACCGGCGTCGGCGGCACCACGCTCTTCGCCGACATGACCACCGGCGCGTACCAGAACGAGACCGCATGGACCGAGCCCTTCGGCTGCAACCCGCCGGCCGTCGCGGCGACTGACGTGAACTGCAGTGGAGGTGGCTTCAGCTCGGTGTACTCACGTCCCGACTTCCAGGACGGGTTCGTACGCGATCACAGCCACGCCCGCGGCGTTCCGGACGTCGCCTACAACGCCGGCTCTTCGGGCGGCGTGCTGATCCATTGCGGGTTCTGCAACGTGCTGTTCGCCAACCAGCCGCCGGATGCGCCGATCTTCTTCATCATCGGCGGGACGAGCGCCGGCAGCCCGCAGTGGGCCGGTCTCGCTGCCGACGCTGATCAACTCGCCCACCACCGCCTCGGCAACATCAACCCGACGCTGTACGACATCGCGCACGCGCGGCGGGCGTACGCGGCGGCCTTCCACGACATCACCGTCGGTAACAACGACGTCGCGGAGATCGGCGGTCAGGGCTTCGACGCCGGCCAGGGTTGGGACGCGGTGACGGGGCTCGGCTCGCCGAATGCGGCGGCCCTGGTGCCGATGCTGGCGGCAAACGCCGACTGATTCCCCGAAGTTGTCCGCGCTTCCCCATCTCATCCGGCGGGGAAGCGCGGACAACTCGGTTTCTGGGGTCGCGCTGTCGAGGGCAAAACTGTAACGTGTTCTCGTTCTGGGAATCAGATGCGAGGACGGGATGCATGACCGAGCTTGCGAGGTCAGCGGAACAGCAGAGCCTGAGTCGTGCGACCGACGAAGGCGAGAGCACGGTCGCTGCGCTCGAGCCGGTCGCGGAGAGCTTCGAGGTCCGAAATCCGGCGACCGGTGAGAGCGTCGGGCATTACCCCGTCCACAGCGCCGACGACGTCGCGGAGCGGGTCGCCAAGGCACGCGAGGCGCAGACGTGGTGGGCGGCGCTGGGCTTCGCCGGGCGGAAGAAGCGCATGCACCGCTGGGTGCGCTGGCTGGCTCGGGACTGCGACACCCTGTACGACATCGGCTTCCGCGAGACCGGCAAGCCGAAGCCGGACGTGCAGTTCGAACTGCTCGCCGGGCTCGAGGATCTGCGCTGGGCCGCAACGCACGCGAAGCGGGTGCTTGGCGAGCGGCGCGTCGCTCCGGGCCTGGCGATGATGAACTTCGAGGCCCGAGTGTCGTACGAGCCGCTGGGCGTCATCGGCGTCATCACACCGTGGAACGCGCCCGTCTACACCGCTTTCTGCGGCATGGCGTATGCGCTGGCGGCCGGCAACGCGGTGATCCTCAAGCCAAGTGAGTACAGCGCCGCGACAGGCGTGTACGCGGCGGAGTCGTTCTACGAGGCCAACCCGGACGCGCCGCAAGGCCTGGTCAGTTGGGTCACCGGCTTCGGTGAAACCGGCGCCGCGCTCTGTCGCTCGGGCGTTGACAAGCTCGGCTTCACCGGCTCGGTGCCGACCGGTCGGCGGGTGATGTCCGCGTGCGCAGAGAAGCTGACGCCGGTACTGCTGGAGCTCGGCGGCAAGGACGCCACCGTCGTTGCCGAGGACGCCGACCTGGACGCCGCCGCGCAGTCGATCGTCTGGGGTGGCATGTGGAACTCCGGTCAGGCGTGCGTCGGTGTTGAGCGGGTCTACGTGGTGCAGAAGGTCCGCGACGAGTTCCTGTGCAAGGTCAAGGAGAAGGCCGAGCAGGTCACGGTGGGCACCGAGCCGCTCAGCGACATCGGCCCGATGACGTTGCCCGGGCAGATCGACATCATTCGCCGGCACGTCACTGACGCGCTCGAGCGCGGCGGGACGGCGCTCGTCGGTGGCCCCGACTCGATCCAGCCGCCGTACGTCCACCCGATCGTCCTGGTGGACGTGCCCGAGGAGTCGGCGGCGGTGCAGGAGGAGACCTTCGGCCCGGTCGTGGTCATCAACACCGTGGCCGACGAGGACGAGGCCGTCCGCCGGGCCAACGCGACGCAGTTCGGCCTCGGATCCTCGGTGTTCTCGAAGTCGCGCGGGCCGCAGATCGCGCAGCGCCTGCGCGCCGGCGGGACGACGATCAACTCCGTCCTCACCTTCGTCGGCATGCCGTCGCTGCCGTTCGGCGGGGTGGGGGACAGCGGGTTCGGGCGCTTCCACGGCGACGACGGCCTGCGTGAGTTCGCCCGCGCGAAAGCGACAACCCGCAAGCGCTTCACGATGGGACAGGACATGCAGCGCTTCCCGCGCAAGAAGGAAGACTTCGACGTCGTCCACAAGGTGGTCAAGCTGCGCTACGGCCGGAAGTTCCGCTGATGCGCGGCGCGGACTACGTGGTCGTCGGGGCGGGCAGTGCAGGCTGCATCGTGGCGCGCCGGCTCGCCGACACCGGGGCCAGCGTGATCCTGCTCGAGGCAGGACGGCGGGACAACATGCAGCTCGTGCGCAAGCCCGGGATGATCGGCCCGATGCACAGCGTGCCGCAGCTGAAGGCCAAGGTCGACTGGGGCCACTACAGCATCGAGCAGAAGCACGCGCTCGGCCGGCGCATTCCGCAGACACACGGCAAGGTCGTCGGGGGGTCCAGCTCGATCAACGGAATGGTGTTCGTCCGCGGCAACCGGAAGAACTTCGACGCGTGGGCCGCCGAAGGCAACACCGGGTGGAGTTACACCGACGTGCTCCCGAGCTTCAAGAAGTTCGAGTCGTTCCAGGACGGCGGCAATGACTACCGGGGCGGCGACGGGCCGATCAAGGTCATCCGGGCGCGCGAGCTGACGCCCGCTTCAGAGTGCTTCATGGATGCGCTCAGCGAGACGGCCGCGATCAAGAAGAACGAGGACTACAACGCTGCCGAGCAGGAGGGCGTCTCGATCTTCCAGCAGAGCAACTCGACCGGCCTGCGCTACAGCGCCGC
>DATFTS010000451.1:0-5737 GCA_035261645.1 Jatrophihabitans sp.
TCGTGCTCGATGCGGCGATGCGCGCGCGGCTGCGGCGGGTGTTCCCGTGGGCGACTTTGGTCATCAACGTCACGGGATCGTTGCTGCTCGGCGTCGTGACGGGCCTGGTGATCTACCGCGGTGCCTCGTCGGACCTGAGGCTCATCATCGGCACCGGCTTCTGCGGCGGATACACCACCTTCAGCGCCAGCAGCTTTGAGACCATTCGATTGGCGCAGCGCGGCTCGATCCGGCTGGCCGTGGCCCACGGGCTGGGGACGCTCTTGCTCACGGTGGGCGCAGCCGCGTTCGGATTGGTGGTGGTTCGATGAGTTCGATGAGCCGGTCCATCGTGGTGGGCTACGCCAACACGCCGGGCGGACGGCAGGCGCTGACGGTCGCCGCTGAGCTTGCGGCTGATCTGGGTGCGCGATTGCATGTCGTGCATGTCATTGACATCAGTGACTACCCGATCGACCCGGATTCACCGGACTGGGACGCCGGAGATGCGACGCAGCTGGCGGCAGAACGCGCCGACGTCGAACGCGCGCTGGCCGATCGTCTGATCGATTGGCGGTACGAGCTGCAGCGCGGCAACCCGGTGCGCACGCTGGCGAATGCCGCGGCCCGCGAGCAGGCCCGCATGATCGTCGTCGGAGCCGGCCATGCGTCCGGTCTCGATCGGTTGCTGCGGGCATCACGTTCGGTGGCGCACGGATTGGAACGGACCGGCGTTCCCGTCCTCGTCGTCCCGGCTCACTGACTTTCCCAGGACGTAACAGCATCGTGGCGCCCGCCCGATAGTTGCGGGTGCGGACGCCACGATGCGACTTACGTGTCAGCCAAAGACGACGTGGGTGGTCACGTTGATGAACGTGTTGTCGTCCAGCCCGTGAGCCTTGACGCTCTTGCTCAGCCAGATGCCGATCTTGTTGTCGAAGATCGTGTTGTCGCGGATGGTCATATGCGCCGGCGGCACGGAGAAGACCGCGATGCCGGTGGTCTTGAAATCGGTCGGGTTGCCGTCGAACGGGTCGCCGAGCAGGTTGTTCCTGCCAACGAGGTTATGGACGAACCGGTTGCCGTTGATGTCCTCGCCACCAGGGTGATGTGCGTGGATCAAGATTCCGGCGAGCCCGTTGCCCCAGGTGAAGTTGTGCTCGACGATGTTGTCGTACGCGGCGGAGCCGGGTCCCGAGGCGAAGATGCCGATACCCGAGCCACTGCCACCGACTCCGCCGAACTGCGCCGGCGCCTTTGCGGTGCCGTTGCGGATGGTGACGTTGTCGCGGACGACGTTGTCGAAGATGCCGCCCTTGGACGGGGTGCGCCCGGTGACCTCGAATGTCGTCTTGTCGAAGGTGACGGCGGTGGAGCTGTGTGACGGAAGCACGATGCCGCACTCGGTCTTGTTGAAGGACACGAAGTTGCCCTCGAAAAGGTTGTGCGAGCTCGGGCCGTAGTCATCGGTCAGGAGGATGCCGTCAGCGTTGTGCGTCGCGACCGAGTCGCGCACAGAAGACCACTTAGTGACGTTGAAGTGGATGCCGCCTCCGCAGTCGCCCGGGTACTTGCAGTTCCCCATCTCGGTGCCATTGAAGCCCTTGTTGTCGTTCACCGCGGCGACGTGATCGATCTGCACGTGGCTGACGACCCGGCCGGGTGGAAGTAGTCCTGCGTCGCCTATGGGGTCGTCAACGCCGACAAGCAAGCCCTCGCCGTTTGCGTTGACGAAGCGGAACCCGCGCACCGTCGTCCACGACCTGACGATCTGCATCGCGTTCTCGAGGCCGGTGGCGTCGATCGTCGCGTGTCGACCGATGAGATGCAGGGACTTCTTGACGAGCACGTCCTCCTTGTATGTACCGCGGCAGACGATGATCGTCGAGCCGCGCGACGCCGCGGCTACCGCGGCGCCGATGGTAGAGAAGTCAGGCTTCTCGCACGAGGCGTGATGCTCGTCGTCGTTGGCGCGGACCGACGACGTGTGCTCGCTGCCGACGTACAGCGTTTGGTCGTCTGATTCGTGGCCTGACGCAGGCAGGGCCGTCGCGACGGCCACCCCCGCAGTTGCAGCCGCAACGGAAAACGCGAGCAGTGCTCTTCGGGCGATGCGTGTTTGCACGTGGATTCCCCCTTCAGAAGGCTGACGCGGGCGCGAAGCGACTCCCGGCTGAGTCAGACGAAAGGGCGGCCGTCCCCCTGTTCGCATCCCGGCCTTTGCCGACGCTAGACCCGCACACAGCCCGCGGTGAAGGACCAATGGCCCGGTCACCCTGGGTCCTCACAGGTCCGCCTTATCTAACGCAAATGCGACGAGTTTGCGGGGTCTGGCGTCGATTTTCGCGATTGGCCGAGCGGCTCCGACGGGTAGACCTTGCTTCGCCGGACCTGGAGGTGACGGATGGCCAACGGCTATTCATCTGACGACGTGCGCAGCCGCCTGAACGACGCGTTTTACGACCTGCTGCTCGACAGGGTGAGCCGCGACCGGTTCCCGAGCACCAGCATGCTGGACATGATCGAGGCGCGGCTCACCGAGGAGCAGTTGCCCGACTACGTCGACGTCCTGCTGGACAAAGTCAGCCGTGATCGGTTCCCGAGCATGGACATGCTGAAGCGGCTGAGCGCGCTGATCTAGCCCTTCTTCGGTGGCGCGGGACCCGATCGGCGACCGCGGATCGCTCGGCTGAACAACGGCGCGGACGCGACCCAGTATGTGTGCTGCAGAAGTGTCCTACGCCCGTAGGACAACCTCGCCACACCACTGGCTCCTTCAGTCGCACTGCGGCTCATCGGCTCGTCATGCTCTGCCAGTACGCAACCGCGCCCACGACGCCACTCCGCGACGGCAGGCGCGGGTAGTACACCCGGGGTCATGATGATCGTTTTGTTTTAGTGCGGGGAGGAGAACGGTTATGCGAGTCATCAGGGTGACCGCTGACCTCGTGGTGTCCGATATCGACGAGGCCAAGGCTTTCTACACCGGGTTCCTCGGTCTCGAGGCGGAGGACATGGGGCTGGACTGGATAACCCGCGTTGTCGTGCCGACGTCGGGCGAGCACATCCAGCTGCTCTCGCAGGACGCGACCGGGCCCGAGAACCCCCTGCTCACGATCAAGGTGGACGACGTCGAGGAGGCTTATGCCTCGGCTGTGCGTCTCGGCTACGAGATCGTCCACCCGCTGACCACTGAACAGTGGGGCATCCGCCGCTTCTTCGTTCGCGCGCCCGGAGGCAGCGTGCTCAACATCGCTCAGCATCACCATCCCACCGAATGACGCCCACCCATTCACGGCGGCCTGCGACGCCCCATGGTTTGAGCGGCGCCGCCACATACGACAGCGAAGTGCTGGCCCACCTGCGCAACGATGTTGGAGTCGCGTCAGCGGTGTCAGGTAAACAGGTCGATGCGGACGGGGGTGTTCTGGAGAAGGAGCGCGAGATCGCTGTCGTCGGAGGTGAGGACGACGACGGGAGCGGGGAGCGAAAGAGCGGTGGCGGCCACGACGGCATCCACCGTGAGGTCACGGGCTTTCCGCCTCGACTTCGCCGCAGCTGCTCGCAGTGCACCAGCGGCGTAGCCGATCTCTGCCGACGCATCTTCGAGTCGGACCGCCTTCACGACCCGGCGCACGTTGGCGTCGCGAGCACTGCCGTCAGTCACCTCGGCGAGTGTGACCGTCGATGTGTGGAACGTGGAGTCGGTGCGTCGGGCAAATGCCGCCCACGGCTGGATTCGCTTGTCGTCGGCCGCGAGAGCCGACAGAGCCTCGGAGTCGAGGAGAAGAGAGTGCGGCCGGACGATGGACAGTGGCCTGGTCACTCCGAGAGCCGCGCCATGATCGCGGCGACCGCATCCTCGTCCACTGGGCCGTGCTTGGCCTCCATGCGCTCGATGATGTCGTCGAGGGCATCGCGCTGCAGCTGCCGCGCGACCGCGCCGGCGACGTACGAAGAGAAGCCGCGTTTGCCCACTCGGGCGCGCACGCCCTCAGATGTGGCAGCGGGGATAGTGACGGAGTGCTTCTCGGCACCCGCTGGAGTACTCATGCCAAAATCCTACTTCAAGTAAGATAAGGTCTCACCTCGTCCGCCGCCGCATCGCCGCCAACCCCGATCGCAGGACCACAGCCCACCGGTCGTGCCCAGCTCGGGCTGGGTATGGAAATCCAAGACGACGTCCAACTGGTAGCCGATCACCGCTTGGACGTTCCCGCAGCCGGGGAAGGAGCGATCGTGTTCGGAGGACGAGCGAAACGTCGGGCCCGGGGCGAGCAGACTCTCCATTCGAGCGACGGGGCGCGGCCGCAGGTCGTCGTGGTCGGTGGCGGCTTCGCCGGTTTCTACGCGCTGCGGCGCCTCCAGCGGGAGCTGCCCCCCGATGCGGCGGATCTGGTGCTCGTCAACCCCACCGACTATCTGCTCTACAGCCCGCTGCTGCCGGAGGTCGCGACCGGCGTCATCGAGGCGCGGCACGTCGCGATCTCGCTGCGGGACGCGTTGCCCCGGGTGCGGTTGGTCATTGGGCGAGTGCAGGCCGTGGATCTGGCTGCGCGCGTCCTTACGGTCGAGCAGGGCACGCGCGACGGAACCGCCGCCCCCGTGATGACGCTTCGGTGGGATCGGCTGGCGCTCGCCCCCGGATCGGTGACGCGTGAGCTCCCCATTCCGGGTGTCCCGGAACACGGCCGCGGCCTGAAGACGCTCACCGAGGCGGTGTTCCTGCGCGATCACCTCCTCGAGCAACTCGACCTCGCCGACGCCGCCCCCGACACGCCCGAGGGTCGCGCCGAGCGAGCCGCGCGGCTCACCGTCGTCGCCGTGGGCGCCGGCTACACCGGCACCGAAATGGTGGCCCAGACGCAGCGCTGGTTGCGCAAGATCGAGCGCCGCTGGAGCCGGACGCGGGCCGACGACGTGCACTGGGTACTGGTCGACCTCGCGCCCAGCGTGCTGTCCGAGCTCGGCCCCGCGCTGGGCCGCCGGGCGCTGCGGGTACTGCGGCGCCGGGGCGTCGACGTGCGTCTCGAGTGCTCGGTCGCCGCAGCCGACGACACGGAGGTGCGGCTGACCGACGGCATGACGATCCCGACCCACACCCTGTTATGGGGCGCCGGCGTGGTTCCCAACCCACTGGTCGACCGGCTCGGCTTAGCCACTCGGGCCGGACGCCTCGTCGTCGAAGCCGACCTCTCCGTGAAGGACGCCGCGGACCTGTGGGCGGCCGGTGACGCGGCCGCCGTGCCCGACCTGGCCGTGCGACCGGGCCCGGACGGCCATCCGGACGCGCCGCAGACCGCGCAGCACGCCCAGCGGCAAGGGACGGTTATGGGCCGCAACATCGCCGCCAGCCTCGGGGTCGGGCGGCCGCGGCGCTACCGGCACCGCGATCTCGGCCTGGTCGCCGACCTCGGCGGCTGGGACGCGGTGGCCAAGCCGCTCGGTGTGCCGGTGACCGGGCCGCTGGCCAAGGTGGTGACCCGGGGCTACCACCTGTATGCGCTGCCCTCCACCCCCAAGCGGGTCCGGGTGGCGGTGGACTGGCTGTTCCAGACGATCCTTCCGCCCGACTCGACCCAGCTGTCGACGGTGCGCCCGGATGACGCGCGAATCGCGGTCGCCCAAGGCCTGCAACCGCCGCAGCCGCCGGTGCCGGCCACCGCTGACCTGGCGAGCCGGCCGACCGGTTGATCGGTCGTGCTCCGCTGGTACCGCGCGCCGCTCTCGGTGTTCAACGCAGCGAGCGAGATGGCGC
>DATFTS010000452.1:0-5394 GCA_035261645.1 Jatrophihabitans sp.
CCCTCAAGCTGAGCTTGAACAGGCGTCAGGACGAGATCGAGGCGTTTCACGCGCCGGACGCGAAGTCCTCCGGGGAGATCGAATCGAGGAACTCGCGGAACCGCTCGACTTCGTCCTCCTGCTCATCCGGGATCTCGATTCCGGCCGCGTCGAGGACCGCGTCAGAGCCGAGGATCTCCACCTCGGCGCGCAGTGCCAGAGCGATCGCATCGGAGGGCCGGGCGCTGACAGTGATGCCGCCGGCAAAGCGCAACTCGGCGTAGTAGACATCGTCGCGCAGCTCTGTGATGTGCACCGCTTCCAACCGAACACCCAGCGCCGTGATCACGTCACGGAGCAGGTCATGGGTGAGCGGACGCATCGTCTGGACGCCCTGCTGCTGGAACGCGATTGCCGACGCCTCGACGGCCCCGATCCAAATCGGCAGGTAACGGACGCCATCCTCTTCGCGCAGCAAAACGACGGGCTGATTGGCCGGCAGCTCGACTCGAACCCCGACAACTCGCATCGGATGCACGACCGCACCTCCTGGGACTTGCGTTCGTCATTCGACGCTACACGCTTGTCGTCCGTGAGGCTGCTCGCTCAGCCGCCTCCAATGACCTCGCGCAGACCGATCTGCACAAGCGCCGCGTGCAGCCGGACGGAGAGCGCCGCAAGCTCACGGACGGTCTCGTCCGCGCGCGCCTTCGCGTCAGTGCCACGCTGGCGGGAGATCGGCCCCACTACTTGCGAGAACAACCCGACCTCGCGCTCGGCGGCCGTGCGGAACGCACGCAGATGCCGGCCCTCGAGTCCGAACCGGGCCAACTCGGCAACGATCTTCGCGACCGCCAGGCCGTCGTCGTCGTAATGCCCGCCCGGCTTCTTGCTGATCAGGCCGAACTGCTCCAACTCGCTCAGCTGGTCGTGGCGCAGTCCCGCCGCGTTCAGCAACTCCTCCCGGCTGAGCCGCAAGGCGGCCGGGGCAGGCCGGAAATGCTCCGCAGTAGGAGCGTTGTCCTCGATGGACGCGAGCGCGACGTGCGCCGCGCGTGGGCTGTCGGTGGAGGTGCCGGGCGGCACCAGGCCACGGTCGATCGCGTCGAGTTGATCCTTGATCACACGCAGCGGGAGGTAGTGATCACGCTGCTGGCTCAGCACGTAGCGCAGCCGACTGACGTCCCCTCCGGAGAATTTGCGGTACCCCGAGGGTGTGCGCTCCGGCTGGACGAGCCCCTGATCCTCGAGGAAACGGATCTTGCTGATCGTCAGGTCGGGGAACTCGACCTTCAAATGGGCAAGGACGTCACCGATGGTGAGCGTCGCGGAGGACTCGCCCCGCGTTGCTCCCAGTGCGCTCACGTGTTCGCCCCGACCCGCACCGCGGCGGTCAGGTAGACGAGGCGGAACTTGCCGATCTGCACTTCGTCGCCCCCGGAGAGGGGTGCGGCGTCGATGCGCTCACGATTGACGTAGGTGCCGTTGAGCGAACCCACGTCGTGCACGGTGTAGCCGCTGCCTTCGCGGCGGAACTCAGCATGCCTGCGGGACACGGTGACATCGTCCAGGAAGATGTCGCTGTCCGGGTGGCGACCCGCCGTAGTGACGTCCTGGTCGAGCAGGAATCTGCTGCCGGCGTTCGGCCCGCGCTTCACCACGAGCAACGCCGAACCGGGCGTCAACGCGTCGACGGCGCCCTGGTGCGCCTCTGCGGAGAACTCGGTGTCGACATCGGGAACCGAGCCGGTCGGCCCGATTGCACTGGTCACATCGGTGCCGGAAGCAGCAACCGGCAGCGCAGCACCGCAGTTGGCGCAGAAGTGACTACCGGGCAGGTTCTCCGTGCCACAAGCGGTGCAGAACACGCGCGCCACCCTTCGTGTCGGAGGTCGGTGCAGCGAGCCTAAGACGGCGTCGCAGCAAGGGTCAATCGGAGCTTGAGATACAGGGGATGATCCCAGTTCGGCCTGGTACCGCCCGCCTCATTCAGCCAGGGTGCCATACGCCCCTGGGTCGAGGAGGCCGTCGAGCTGGGCGGCCTCAGCCACCTCTATCTCGACCATCCAGCCCTCGCCGTACGGGTCAGAGTTGATCAACTCCGGGTGCTCGTCGAGTTGCTCGTTGCGGGCTGCGATGGTGCCCGAAATCGGCGCGTAGATGTCCGAAACGCTCTTGGTGGACTCGACCTCGCCGACGGCGGCGCCCTTCTCGATCTTGGCACCGACCTCCGGCAGCGAGACATACACCACGTCGCCCAGTGCCTCTTGCGCGTAGTCGGTGATGCCCACGCGGACGGTGTTCGACGGGCCGGTGGTACGCACCCACTCATGCTCGGCCGTGTATCTCAGATCGTCAGGGACGTCAGACATTCGCACGCGCCTCTCTTGGCCGGATCCGGACGGACACCGACGACCCTATCGAGCCCGCCGCGGGCGTCGGTGAGTCAGTGCACCGGCTTGGCGTACTGCGGTGTCGGCAGGGTGCGGGTGACCGTGATCTGCACGGTGCTCTGCTCGTGCACCGTCAGCTGGCCACCCGCGGCGCGCACGGTCGCGGCGACACCGCCGGGGATGTTGAGCGCGGTGTCGAGCGTCTTCGGATCGCCGATCGCGATCACTTGATAGGGCGCCGAGAGCCGCGTCGTATCGACGGTCACCGAACCACCGCCGTCGCCGAACGAGGTCGAGGTGCTCACCCGCACACTGCCGAACTGAATCGCCTCAGCGCCTGCGCCGCGCAGTTCCTGGACGACGTCGAGCAGATCCTCGCCGGAGAGCTTGCCGCCCGGGTCGGTGATGGTCACGGTGACGCCCGGACCGCTCGCGGGCAATGTGCCGAGCAGGACGCCGAGCGCCTGTGCCTGATCGACCGCCTGCTTGCGCGCGGCCGCAGCCCGGTCGCCGCTGTTCTGCAACTGCGCGAGATTCTGTTGAAGGGCGGCCATCTGCTGGCGAAGCCGCTCTGCGCGAGCGTCCTGGTTGTCGAGGATGCCGATGAGGTCGTCCTCGCGCAGTGTCGACAGGGCATCGCTGGACGAGTTCGCGTGCACCTGCACGGCAATCGCGAAGCCGAGGAGCAGGGTGAAGACGCCGATCAGCGCCCAGGCGGCGTGCCCATGCAGGCGATGGCGCGCCGGGGGCTCCGGGGTGCTGCCGGCCTTCTCGGCGGTGTCCACGTCGTCTGCCATTGGTCAGGCCCGGAAGAGATGTCGCCGGATCGCCGCGGCGTTGCCGAAGATCCGGATACCGAGGACGACCACGACGGCCGTCGAGAGCTGGCTGCCTACGCCGAGCTTGTCGCCGAGAAAGACGATCAGCGCAGCTACCGTGACGTTCGAGATGAACGAGACGACGAACACCTTCGCGTCGAAGATGCCGTCCAGGCGCGCCCGCAACCCACCGAACACGGCGTCGAGTGCGGCGACCACTGCGATCGGCAGATAGGGCTCGAGCCACGTGGGCACAGTCGGACGCAGGATCAGTCCGAGAACAATCCCCGCGACGAGCGCGAGTCCCGCGATCATCGGTGCCCGCCCGAACGGTTCAGCACCTTGGCGTATCGCAGGCCCACGGTTGCGCCTGCCGGCAGCGTGATGTCCTGCGCATCGGTGAACGAGAAGCCGATGTGGTTCACCCCTTGCAGCGTCTGGTAGCGGCTGGCGACCGCGCTCTGCGCGAAGTTGGTCGACAGCTCGTCAGCATTACCTATGGCCTTGATCCGGTAGGGCGACGTGATGGGCTGGAAGTCGACTAGGACCGCTAGGCCGGCGAAACGGATCGCGCTGGTGGGGGTCAGCCGGATGTCGTTCACCGCGACCGCCTCGGAGCCGTCGCGCCAAAGCTCGTTGACGACACTGCGCACATCACGGTCGGTGAGGATATTCGTCGCACCTATCGGGGTGGTTCCGCCGCGCCCGCCGGTTGGGCTCGCCGACGGCGTCGGCGGGTCCCGCAAGGTGACCACCATCCCCGGTCCGGTAACCGCAGCTTGGCCGGCCTGCAACTGTGCGAGCGTCAGGTCCTTGGCGAGCTGTGCCGACTGCGGCAGCGCCTGCCGCTGTGCGTTGGAGAGCTGCTTCTCAAGGTCGGTCACCCGGTTGCCCAGCTGATCGGCTACGTGCTGCGCGGCCCGTACCCGGCTCACCAAGCTGTCGTGCACCTTGGCCGCCTGAGGCGCGCTGCGGTGGGTGTGCACGTACGCGACGACGAGGATGAAGCCGATCAGCAGGCAGCCGGCGATGACCGCCGGCCGGTCGTACCAGCGCGACCGTGCGTCCTTGCCGCGACGGGCGGCGGCCGCCGCGTAGCCGGGATCGAGATGGTTGTTGACCAGGTCGATCAGCAGACGGGCGGACACCATCCGGCTGTCGTTGGCATCGGGTGGTTTGCTCACGCCATGTCCTGCCGCAACGGACGCTGCACCGGATGCCGCACCAGCACGCTGATCTGATGGAGATAGACGACGCCTGACCACAGGTACAGGGCGGTGCCCCAGACCGTGAACGCCCACGCAATCGGGCGCGCGATGTCGGCGACGGTGCCGTGGTAGCTACCCAGCAACAAGAGCGGAAATGCATAGAGCAGGCAGAAGGTGGCGGCCTTGCCCAGGTAATGCACCTCCGGTGGGCCGTACCCCGCCTTGCGCAAGCGCGGCAGAGCGAGACCGACGATGACGTCGCGGGCCACGATCACGATGGCGAGCCACAGCGGGATCATGTGGCGCAGCACGAGGCCGACGAGCGTCGCGAGGATGTAGAGGCGGTCCGCGAGCGGGTCGAGCAGCGCCCCGAACCTACTCATCTGGTTCAGCTTGCGGGCCAGTACGCCGTCGGCCCAGTCGGTGAATCCGGACACAGCCAGCACCAGGAGCGCCCAGCCGTCCTGGTGCGGACCGAGCAGCAGCCAGAGGAACAGCGGTACCCCGAGCAGTCGCAGCACGCTGAGCCCATTAGGAATGGTCCAGATCTCACTGGTCCCGGCTTGGGCAGTTTCGCTCACGCGACCTCCGAGCCGTACCTACGCTTTGGTCGGGACGGCGGGATTTGAACCCACGACCCCCTGTCCCCCAGACAGGTGCTCTACCAAGCTGAGCCACGTCCCGGTCGCATCGACGTCGTAACCCTATCGCAGCGGCGCGCGAACCTTCCGCCAAACCGCACCCCCCGGAAATTGTCGGCGCGCGACGCTAGCTTCCCGTCGTGCCTGGCTCCTCGTCCTACACAGACGCCGACCTTGCGAACGCCGTCTCCCCGGGCGGGTCAGCTGCTTAGCGCTTGCGCTTCTCCCGCACCCGCACAGAGATCTCGATGGGGGTTCCGGTGAAACCGAAATCCTCGCGCAGCCGGCGTTCGAGGAAGCGACGGTAGCCGGCTTCGAGGAATCCGGTCGTGAAGAGGACGAAGCGGGGCGGGCG
>DATFTS010000453.1:0-2560 GCA_035261645.1 Jatrophihabitans sp.
CCAGAACTCCGGATGCCGATGCAGCAGGTAGGGCGAGATCGCCACCGTGCATCGCGCAGGCACCGGGATGCCGGCCACGTCGTCGTCTTCGGTGGCGTCGCGCTCGATCGTCCACGCCGGTGGATAGAGCCGCATCGACTCGTTAAGCAAAGCCTCCGTCCAGCGAAGCTTGTGCAGGTCGGACGCTTCCGCATCCCGTCCGGACAGCACGTCCTCGACCTCCGCGACCAGCCGCTCGCGCGCGGCCGGGTAACGGGACAACAGCGTGAACGTCCACGTCAGTGTGTTTGCCGTCGTCTCATGCCCGGCCAGGACGAGGGTCATGACCTCGTCACGGATCTCCTGAGCCGTGAACGGCTGCTCCTCAGCTTCGGCGGCGACGATCAGGTCGAGTAGGTCCTGCGGAGCCGAGCGCGGGCGCGCCATCCGCTCGCGGATCATCCGCCTTACCAGCCCCTCTAACGTGCCGGCCGCCGCGCCGACGCCGGGAATCTTCGTCACCATGGCGCGAATACGGCTGACGGAGCCGCCGGTCGGCAACAGGGTCGCGATGAGCACCGCGTCCTGCAGCTTCGACACGGCTGCGCCGGTCGTCTCTGCCTCGCCGGCGAGGTTCGTGCCGAACAGCACGCGGCCGACGATGTCCATCGTGAGTGTGCGCATGTGCGCCGCGACATCAACGGTCTCGCCCGCTTGCCAACTCGCGACTCGGGCTTTGGCAGCCGCGACCATCTGTGGTGCGAAGGCCTGGATGCGCCGGTGGCTGAACGCCGGCTGGACGAGGCGCCGGTGCCGTCGCCACACGTCGCCTTCGCTGGTGAGCAGCCCGTCGCCGAGGAAGGCCTTAAGTGGGCGATAGGTGAACGCCTTGACGTAGCGATCTTGGTGCGCGACGAGGACGTGCTCGGCGTACTCCGGCCGGCTCAGCAGGTAGAAGGCTCGGCGCGGCGCGTACGGAAGTCGCACCGCATCGCCGTAATCGCGCCGCATCGCGACGTAGCCGGAGATCGGGTCGCGGACCAGTTGCGTCCAGTACCGCGGGATGTCACGCGCGGTTGGAGTGCTCGCAACAGCCGCCATCACGTCATGATTGCGCAGGCCGCGCCGTGCGTCATGTGCGCTCGTAGAACTCCCGAACCGTCTGTACGGTGTCTGCCTCGTCTGCCGTCTTGTCGTCGCGGTAGCGCAACACGCGGGCGAAGCGCAGCGCCATGCCGCCCGGGTAGCGCGTCGAACCCTGCACGCCGTCGAACGCGATCTCGACCACCTGCTCGGGCCGCAGCTTTACCACGTAGCCGTCGGTGGGCCCCTCTGCGAGTTCCATGAACCGCTTCGTCTGCCAGTCAAGCATCTCGTCCGTCATGCCCTTGAACGTCTTGCCCAGCATGACAAAGCCGCCGGATTCCGGGTCACGCGCGCCGAGGTGGATGTTGGACAGCTTGCCGGTGCGACGTCCAGACCCCCACTCGACAGCTAGAACGACGAGGTCGAGCGTGTGCACCGGCTTGACCTTCAGCCAGCCTGCGCCGCGCCTGCCCGCTTCGTACGGCGCAGTGAGTGACTTCGCCATCACGCCTTCGTGCCCAGCGTCGAGCGTCAGTTGCAGGAACTGCTCTGCCTCGGCGACATCGGAGGTGATCAACCGGTCGACGCGTTGCACGGGCGGGATGATCTCGGCGAGCACCTGTGCCCGCTCCTCCCCCGGCGCGTCGAGCAGGTCGACGCCGTCACGGTGCAGCACGTCGAAGTAGAAGACCGACAGCGGCTGCGCCTCGCGGGCCGCCGCGATGTCGACGCTGCGGCCGAAGCGCGAAGCGGTCACTTGGAACTTGTGCGGACGGCCGTCCGCACGCAGCGCGATCGCTTCGCCGTCGGCGATCAGCGAATCGACGGGCAACGCCAGCGTCGCTTCCACCACCTCGGGTAGCCGAGCGGTGACGTCGTCGAGGCTGCGGGTGTAGATCGACACGTCCTCGCCGCGGCGGTGGATCTGCACGCGGGCGCCGTCCAGTTTGGCTTCGAGAACGGCCTGCCCGCCGAGTCGATCCAAGGCGTCCGCAACGCCGGTCGCCGTCTGCGCAAGCATCGGGCCGACGGGTCGGCCCACCTCGAGCCTGAAATCAGCCAACGCGTCTACGCCACCGACTAGCGCAGCTGCCGCAACGGCCGGGAGATCACCGGCGAGCATGGCAGCGCGCCGGATCTCCGCTGCCGGCAGCCCTGCTGCACGCGCCACGGCATCGGCCATCACGCCGATCAATGCCCCTTGCCGCAGCTCGCCGCCCAGCAAACGGCGTAGGAACGTCTGCTCGTCTACCGTCGCCGCCTCGAACAACTCCCGCAGCAGCGCGGCCCGGCGGGCCTGCGAGCCGGCGCCTGCCGTGCGGCCGATCTCGGTGAACGTTGCGTCGACGCCGGTGACGGTCAGCGACGGCGCCTGAGCCGGCGGCGGCAGCGAGCGCAATGCGGCCCAACCGACGCCGATCTGCCGCTGGGGCAACTCCCCCGACAGCCACGAGACGACGATCGCGACGTCGTCGGGTGCAGCCGCCTTCAGTAC
>DATFTS010000454.1:0-4384 GCA_035261645.1 Jatrophihabitans sp.
ATCGGCATCGTGATCGGCGTGCAGCACTGCCCCGCCCAGGAGGCGTTCGACATCTTGCGCACCGTGTCGCAGAACCGCAACATCCCGCTGCGCGAGGTCGCGGCCGAGTTGGTCGCGCGTACCAGCCAGGGCAGCCGGCCGGCCTGACGGGCAGGGCCGCGCACCCAGGGAGGCTCTTGCGGTCGGTGATACGTTTGGTCCTGGTTGGAGCGACAGCCGCCTGGACTTGTCCGGGAGCGGGCGTGGGCCTCCACCGCCTCCATCACAAGCCGGTCCGTCGGTGCACGCGCTGCTCCCCCGTACATCAAGGGGGTCGTGGTATGTGGCAGCCGGACATCGTCCCACCAACAACGCCGATCACGCCCAGCACCATGGAAGGCTGCCTGTTGGAGGTGACCGTCACGGCGGCCGACGCAACAAACGCCACCGTGCGTGTGCAGGGCGAGATGGACCTGGCCACCGCTGAGCTGGTTACCGCAGCGCTGGATAGCCAACTGACGGCCGGCCGTCGCTTCGTTCGCCTGGATCTGTCCGCGCTGCGTTTTTTGGACGGCACCGGACTCGATGTCCTGGTGCGCGCCCACAACCGGTTCCTTGCCGAGCGCGGCAGCCTGGTGCTGACCGGCGTCGGAACTCGTGTCGCACGGCTGCTGTCGATCACGCACCTCGACGAGGCCCTGCTCGTTGCCGACCGGCCCGGCCAGGTCGGTCGGGGCGGTCCGTACAGCGCCCTGCCCCCGGCGTCGGCCCAGTGACCGCGACTGGAGGCTGAGCAACCACGGATACCGACGCTGCGAGGAGAATTGGGCCAGACAGCAGCGAGCAGCCGCCGCCGGCAGCGGCCACGTTCGTCACCACGGAACACTTCACGCTTCAGGGAGCACGCGCGGCGGCAATCAACGAGTCGACCGCGCGGGCAACGATCTTCATCGGCGCGGTATCCGCCGGGTTGGTGTCCCTTGGGCTGATCGCCACGGCGACGCATATCGGCACCGCCTTCTATGCCTTTGGGCTGATCCTCCTCTGGACGCTCTCCTTCGTCGGCTTCGTGACTTTCGACCGGGTGCTCCAATCCGGCATCGAAGACCTCCAGTACGCGCAACGGATCGTGCGGCTGAGGGCCTATTACTTCGACCATGCACCAGGGCTGACTCATTACCTGGCCAGCGTCCGGCCGTCCCAGCGGCTGGCGATCCAGGGTTTGCGCGGCGGGCGGTGGCAGGTCTTCCGGACGATCGCTGGAATGATCGGCGTCGTAGCTGCAGTCCTGGTCGGCTCGGCGGCCGGGTTGCTCGCAACAGTCGCCGCCGACCACTCCGCGGTCGCCGGGTTCGTCGCGGGTGGCGTCGTGGGCGTCGCTGCGCTTGCGGTGCTGATGCGGTACCAGTACTCGGTTTGGGCACAAGCCAGCCGGTTCGCGCTGTTCGAAGAAGACCAAGACGGCGTCTGACACTGCTGGTCGCACCGGCGGGCTAGCGGCTGTTGTTGCCCGGTGGGAGGCTTCTTCTGAGCGCTGACCAGTCAATCACCGACTGGCGGGTTCGATCGCAGCGAGCATGGCGCTTGGCTCGTGGTGCGACGGCGAGGTGGGCTCGGCTATGACCGAAGCCGCTACGAACGACAGCCGCGGTGACGTCACGAGAGCCGCCGTGCTGGGCACCGGCATCATGGGCTCGGCGATTGCGCGGAATCTTGTCGCAGCCGGATTGCCCGTCACAGTGTGGGACCGATCGGAGGCGGCGACAGCACCGCTGTCCGAGGCGGGCGCTTCCACTGCGCCGTCAGCCGCCGCGGCGGTCCGAGACGCCCAGGTTGTGATCACCATGTTGCCAACCGCTGACGTCGTGACTGATGTGGTCTTCGCGGACGGGGTGAGCGACGCCTTCGCCACGGGTGCGGTGTGGGCGCAGATGGGGACGATCGGGCTCGCGGCAACGACGGACCTCGTCGGCCGGCTCGCCCAACTGCGGCCGGACGTCATGTTCGTGGACGCGCCGGTGTCGGGCAGTAAGGGCCCCGCCGAGTCCGGCCAACTGCTGATCCTGGCCTCTGGCCCCGCCGCGGCGCGTCCGGTGCTGGAACGCACATTCGACGCGGTCGGGCGCCGAACGCTGTGGTTGGGTGACGCCGGTCAAGGCAGCCGGATGAAGCTGGTCGTCAACGCCTACATGTCAGTGCTGATCGAGGGCGTGGCCGAGGCACTGGCATTGGCCGAGCGGCTGGGTATCGAGCCCGCACGGCTGAGCGAGGCCATCGAGGGTGGCCCGCTGGATGCTCCCATCGCCGACGCCAAGCTGCACAAGATGGAGACCGGTGATTTCGCGCCGGAGTTCCCACTCGAATGGGCGCTCAAGGACGTCGACTTGGCGATCGACGCCGCGGGTGACGACCGGCTGCCGCTGCTGAGGGCGCTTTCACGGCAGTGGCGGTCGGCGGTGGACGCCGGACTCGGACGCAAGGACGTCAGCGCGGCGGTGCTGGCCGCGGGCGATCGGGGCTAGCTGTTTCGCGGTGGACGTGCGTGTGTAGGCCGTCCCGGTCGAGGATCATGATGAGTTCGGCCGGGCCGTCGATGGCTGACACGGCGTGCGGGGTCATGGTGTTGAACTCGGCGGCCTCGCCGGCCTGGACGGTGAGTTGACGTTCGCCGAGTGAGAGGCGCACCCGTCCGGCAATGACGAACAGCCAATCGTGGCCGGGGTGGACCCGCGGCGTGTCCGCCTTACGGGTCGGCTCGATTCGCATCTTGACGGCGATCGTGTTGCCAGTTGGCCGGCTGAGCATCCAGGTTGTCCGCTTGCCTGAGCTGTGCGGCGTCGGGCGAATGATCACATCGTTGTCGCTGCGCACGTCGAGCAGCGCATCGAGGTCGATCTGCAGCGCCGTTGCCAGCGGCAGCAGGACATCGAGGCTGATCGTCCGCTTGCCGGTTTCGACCCGGCTGATGGTGGAGGGACTGAGGTTCGTGCGCGCGGCGAGGTCGTCGAGCGACAAGCCCAGCGTGTTCCGAAGACTCCGCAGCCGGGTCCGAACCACCTGTTCGATGTCGTCGAGCTCGGTCATCGCTCCTCCGGCGGTGTTTTGCGGATATGGCAAACCTACTTGCATATATAGGAGCCAACCATATCGTTGAGCGTCATGAGTGACCACCACGCCACCCCTACTTTCGAGCGGCACTGCGACGTTTGCGTCATCGGCGGATCAGCGGCGGGACTCGCCGCCGCGCTTCAACTTGGGCGTCAGCGCCGGTCGGTCATCGTCGTCGACGCCGGTGAGGCGCGCAACAGCCCGGCCGCACACATGCACGGCTACCTCGGGCGGGAAGGCCTTGCCCCGTCGGAGCTGGCGAGCGCTGCACGCGAGGAGGTCCGCAGCTATGGCGGTGAGGTCCTCGCCGGTCGCGTCACTCGTGTCAGCACCAGTGATGACAACGGCTTCCAGGTCGAGCTCGTCGGCGGTCACTCGATCCTCGCTCGTCGGGTTCTTGCCGCCACCGGCTTGGTGGACGAGCTACCGGACATCGAGGGGCTCGCGCAGCACTGGGGGCGCGAGGTCATCCACTGTCCGTTCTGCCACGGCTTCGAGGTCCGCGATCGGCGCATCGTCCTGATCGTCACCCACCCGATGGGTCTGCACCCTGCCGGGCTGTTCCGCCAGCTCAGCGCCCAGCTCACCGTCGTAGTGCACGACCCGGTCGGCGTGGACGACGCCGAGCTCGACGCCTTGCGGGCGGGCGGCGTGGACATCCGCCACGGCCGGGTGATGCGCATTGTCACCGGTGCGGATGGCCACCTCGCGGCGGTCGGGTTGGCCGACCACGAATCCATCGCCGCGGACGCCGTCGTCGTCGGCCCCCGGTTCAAGGTGCGCGCCGAACCGTTCGCGTCACTCGGTCTTCGACCAGCGGCGCATCCGAGCGGGCTCGGAGACGTCCTGGAGACCGACGCCACCGGCGCGACCGCCGTGCCGGGCGTCTACGCCGCCGGCAACGTGACCGATCCGAGCCAGCAGGTGTTGCAGGCCGCCGCCGACGGCGCCCGGGTCGGCGCCATGATCAGCTTCAGCCTCGCTCATGACGACCTGCGCGCCGCTGCCCGGCCCTCGGCCACCGAGGCGGACTGGGATCACCGCTACGCAGGCGAGCCGATCTGGAGCGGCAACCCGAACGGCACGCTCGTCAAAGAGATCAGCGGCCTACCGGCCGGCCTCGCCCTTGACGTCGGCGCCGGCGAGGGCGGCGACGCGCTCTGGCTGGCCGAGCAGGGTTGGCGCGTGACCGCAAGTGACATCTCCCAACGCGCGCTCGACCGGGTCAACGCCGCAGCCGAGCAGCGCGGTCTGCACCTCGAGTGCCATCACGCGGACGCGAACACGCTCGACGCAT
>DATFTS010000455.1:0-13655 GCA_035261645.1 Jatrophihabitans sp.
CCTGACGACCGCGCTGCACCTCAGCCGGCAGTCGGCGCTGCGCGTCCTGCTCGTCACCAAGGACGTGATCGCGGCCGGCTCCACCCACTGGGCACAGGGCGGCATCGCGGCCGCGCTGGGCGCCGGCGACTCGCCGGAGCAACACTTCGCCGACACGATCACGGCCGGCGCCGGGGTATGCGACGAAGCCGCGGTGCGCACGCTCGTCCGGGAGGGGCCGGCCGCCGTCCGGGAGCTCGCGCAGATCGGTGCGCGCTTCGACCGCGCCCATGACGGTGAGCTGTCACTGACCCGCGAAGGCGGCCACCACCGCGACCGCATCGCGCATGCCGGCGGCGACGCCACCGGCGCCGAGATCGAGCGTGCATTGGTCACCCGCGTGCTCGACGCCAGCGCGGTATCGATCATCGAGCACGCGCTCGTCCTCGACCTGCTGAAGACCGCGGCCGGCGCGGTCTGCGGCGTCACGTTGCACGTCATGGGCGAGGGCCAGTTGGACGGCGTAGGCGCGGTGCGGGCGCGTGCGGTCGTGCTTGCCACTGGCGGCATCGGGCAGGTCTACGCCTCCACCACGAACCCGAGCGTGTCGACCGGTGACGGCGTCGCGGCGGCACTGCGCGCGGGCGCCGTCGTGCGTGATCTCGAGTTCGTGCAGTTCCATCCGACCGTCGTGTGGCTGGGTGCACGCTCGCGCGGGCAGCAGCCGCTGGTGAGTGAGGCGGTGCGCGGCGAAGGTGCGTTCCTGGTCGACGATGCGGGCGTGCGGTTCATGACCGGGCAGCACGAACTCGCCGACCTCGCACCGCGCGACATCGTGGCGAAGGCGATCCTGCGCCGCATGCGGGAGACCGGTGCCGAGCACATGTGGCTGGACGCGCGGCACTTCGGCGCGGAGAAGTGGCGCGTCCGCTTCCCGACGATCTACGAGACGCTGCTATCGCTCGGCATCGACCCGGTGCGCGAGCTGATCCCCGTCGTGCCCGCTTGCCACTACGCCAGTGGTGGCGTGCGCACCGACCTGGTGGGCGAGTCGTCGCTGCGCAACCTGTTCGTGTGCGGCGAGTCCGCCTGCACCGGCGTGCACGGCGCCAACCGGCTGGCGTCCAACTCGCTGCTCGAAGGACTCGTGTTCGGGCACCGAATCGCGCAGACGGTGATGGCGAGGCTGGGCGAACCCGCGCCGGCGCCGACCGACGTGGCGCCGCCGCGCCCGGCCGGCACGTTGCTGCATGAGTCGGCGCGCTCGCGGCTGCAGACGATGATGGCGCGCGGCGCAGGCGTGCTGCGCGACGCTGCCGGGCTGGACGAGCTGAACCACGGGCTCACCGACCTCGCCGAACAGGACGCCGGCGTGCCCGGCACCGAGGCCTGGGAGACGACCAACCTGCTCACCGTGGCTGCGGCGCTCGTCCAGGCCGCCCGGCGGCGCGAGGAGACGCGTGGCGCGCACTGGCGAGAGGACTTCCCCGACCCCGACGACGCGCATTGGCGCGGGCACCTCGACACCGTGCTGACCGACGACGGCCTGGTGACCGACTTCGCCCGTCTCGCGCACACTCCGGAGGCCGATGTGTATGCGCATGGATGAGGCTGTCGTTCTCGACGCGGTGCGGCGGGCGCTTGCCGAGGATCTCGGACCGGCGGGCGACGTCACCACAGCCGCCACCGTGCCGGCCGACGTCGTAGCCACCGCCCGGGTCATTTCCCGCCAGGCGGGCGTCGTGGCCGGCCTGCCGGTCGCCGCCGCCACGTTGGCCGAGGTCGGCGAGGGACGGATCACGCTCGACTTCGCGACCACGGACGGCGCGCGTGTGAGCGCCGGCGAGGTACTGGCGACCGTGCGCGGACCGCTCGCCGCCATCCTGACCGCCGAGCGCACCGCGCTGAACTTCCTCGGCCACCTGTCCGGTGTTGCTTCGCTGACCCGGCGCTGGGTGGACGCGGTCGACGGCACCGGGGCACGCATCCGGGACACCCGTAAGACCATGCCCGGCCTGCGCGCGCTGGAGAAGTACGCCGTCGTGTGCGGCGGCGGGGTGAATCACCGCATGTCGCTGTCCGATGCCGCGCTCGTGAAGGACAACCACGTCGTCGCCGCCGGGGGCGTCGTGCCGGCCTTCGAGCGGGTGCGGGCCGCCTGGCCGGGGCTGCCCATCGAGATCGAGGTGGACACGCTGGCACAGGCTCGTGAGGTCATCGACGCGGGCGCCGACCTTGTCCTGCTCGACAACATGAGCGTCGACGACATGCGCGCCGCGGTCGAGTACTCGGCCGGACGCGCCAAGCTGGAGGCCTCCGGTGGGCTGACGTTGGACACCGCGCGACAGGTGGCGCAGACCGGTGTCGACTACCTTGCAGTCGGCGCGCTCACGCACTCGGCGCCGGTGCTCGATATCGGGTTGGATATGTAGGTGCTTCTCGCAATCGACGTGGGCAACACGAACACCGTCATCGGGGTGTTCGAGGACAGCAAGCTGCGCAACTCCTGGCGGATCAAGACCGACGCGCGCGAGACGGCCGACGAGCTCGCGCTGACCTTCCGCGGCCTACTCGCCGACATCCCGGTGTCTGGGGTCGCCGCGTGCTCGACCGTGCCGGCGGTGATGCGCGAACTGCGCGCGATGCTCGACCGCTACTACCCGGGGATGCCGACCGTGCTCGTCGAGCCGGGCGTGCGAACCGGAGTGAGCGTGCTGACCGACAACCCGAAGGAGGTGGGCACCGACCGCATCTGCAACACCGCGGCCGCCCACCACCTCGTTGACGGCCCGTGCATCGTTGTCGACTTCGGCACGTCCACCAACTTCGACTGTGTGAGCGAGCGCGGCGAGTTCCTCGGTGGCGCGCTCGCGCCTGGCATCGAGATCTCGCTGGACGCGCTGGCCGCGCGCGCGGCGCAGCTGCGCAAGGTGGAGCTCGTCGCGCCACGCAGCCCGATCGGCAAGAACACCGTCGAGTCGTTGCAATCGGGCATCCTCTACGGCTTCGCCGGCCAGGTGGACGGCATGGTGCGCCGGCTCTCCGCGGCGCTCGCGCCCGACGATCCGGCCTCCGTCCACGTGATCGCGACCGGCGGCCTCGCGACCCTGGTGGTCGACCAGAGCGAAACCGTCACCCACTACGAGCCCGACCTGACGCTGCTCGGTCTGCGCCTGATCTTCGACCGGAACCGCTAGCGCCGCCCGCGGCATGCTGCGCCGCACCGCCGTCTAGGTTCGGAGGTATGCAGCTGCGTATCTTCACCGAGCCCCAGCAGGGCGCCAGCCACGACGATCTCCTGCGGGTCGCCCGCGCCACCGAGGAGCTCGGCTTCGACGCGTTCTTCCGTTCTGACCACTACCTCGCGATGGGGCCGGCATCGGGCCTGCCCGGGCCCAGCGACGCCTGGCTGACGCTAGCCGCGCTCGCCCGCGAGACGTCGCGCATCCGGCTCGGCACGCTCGTCAGTCCGGCTACCTTCCGGCTGCCCGGACCGCTCGCCATCGGCGTCGCGCAGGTGGACAACATGAGCGATGGACGCGTCGAGCTCGGGCTCGGCGCGGGCTGGTTCGAAGCCGAGCACCGCGCGTACGGCATCCCGTTCCCCGACGTCGCCGAGCGGTTCAGCCGGTTCGCCGAGCAGGTCGAGATCGTGCACGGGCTGCTCAGCACGCCGATGGGCCAGCGGTTCAGCTACTCCGGCACGTACTACCAGTTGCAGGACGCTCCGGCGTTGCCCAAGCCGGTGCAGTCCCCGCACCCGCCGATCATCCTCGGTGGCTCGGGCAGGAAGCGCAGCGCGACGCTGGCGGCGAAGTACGCCGATGAGTACAACGCGAACTTCGACACCGTGGAGAACACCGCGGCGATCTTCGAGCGGGTTAGGGCAGCTGCGGCCGAGACCGGACGCGAGCTCGTCTACTCGTCTGCCCAGACGGTCTGCATCGGGCGCGACGACGCCGAGTTCGCGCGACGCGCCAAGGCGATCGGCCGCGATCCCGACAAGATGCGCGCCACCGGAATCGCCGGCACGCCGCAGCGGGCGATCGAGCGGATCGGCGCGTACGGGGAGGTCGGCGCGACCCGCGTGTATCTGCAGGTCCTCGACCTCTCGGACATCGACCACCTCGAGCTGATCGCGGCGGAGGTACTGCCGCACGTCTGACCGCCGGTGGTCTGCAAGTTGTCCGCGCTTCCGGCCGCCCCAGCGGCCGGAAGCGCGGACAACTTGGAGGAGGAAGTTGGAGGAGGAAGCAGCGCTAGAGCCAGCCGCGTTCGTCGGCTACCCGGACGGCCTCGACGCGGTTGCGCACGCCGGTCTTCGCGATCGCGGCGGACAGGTAGTTGCGCACCGTCCCCTCGGACAGGAACAGCTTCGCGGAGATGTCGGCGACCGTTGCGCCGTCGCGCGCCGCCACCAGCACGTCCCGCTCGCGCCCGGTCAGCGGCGAGGCGCCACCGGCGAGCGTCGCCGCGGCCAACGCCGGATCGACCACCCGCTCGCCGCGCGCGACGCGACGCACGGCGTCGGCCAGCTGCTCAGCCGGCGCGTCCTTCACGACGAACCCGGACGCGCCCGCCTCCATCGCCCGGCGCAGGTACCCCGGCCGGCCGAACGCGGTCAGCATGATCAGCCGGCACCGCGGCAGCTCGTGGCGCAGCGCGGCCGCGGCCGCGAGCCCGTCCATGCCGGGCATCTCGATGTCGAGCAGCGCGACGTCCGGCTGGGTACGCAACGCCGCTGCAACCACCTCGTCACCGCGGCTGACCTGCGCGACCACCTCGAAGTCGTCCTCGAGCTCGAGCAGCGTGGCGAGCGCCGTACGTACCAGGTTCTGGTCGTCGGCGAGGAGCAGCCGGATCACCGGACCGTCGCCGGCTCGGGGTCGGGCGCGCCGGCAACCGGCTCGGACCACGCCGGCACCTCGGCCCGCACCCGGAACCCGGTGAGCCCGCCAGTAGCTGTCAGCGTCCCGCCCGCCGCCTCGACACGCTCACGCAACCCGCGAAGTCCGTTGCCGGAGTTCCACGCCAGCCCGCCGCGGCCGTCGTCGCAGATGTCCACGGACGTCGGCCCGAGCGTGATCCGGACGTGGTTGGCACGCGAGTGCCGCATCACGTTGGTGACTGCCTCGCGCACCACCCAGCCGAACAGCTCCGACAGTGCCGGTTCGGTCTCCGCAACCGACGGGGGCAGCTCCGCCACGATGCCCGCCGCGCGCAGCACCTCACGCGCGGTGGCCAGCTCACCGGTGAGGGTCACCTCGTGATGCGCCGACACTGCCGCGCGCACGTCGCCCAGCGTGCGCCGCGAGATCTTCTCCACTTCGCCGATCTCGGCGAACGCGCGCTCGGCGTCGCCGTGCTCGGCGAGTCGACGCGCGAGCCCCGCCTTCACGGTGATCGTCGTCAGCGAATGACCAAGCAGGTCGTGCAGGTCGCGCGCAATGCGGGAACGCTCGTTCTCCGCCGCCAAACGCGCCACCTCGGCGCGTGCTGCAGCGAGGGCCATGTTGGCGTGGACGATCTTGAAGAAGCCGAACATCGCTACCGATACGAGCAGGACGCTCAGCGCGTTGTTCCAGCCCACGTGGCCGCCCCATCCGGGGACGAACCGCGGCAGCAACCCCACCGCGAGTGCCATCGCCGCGATCAGCGGCCAGGTGTGCCGGCGCCGGGTCGCAACGGTGAGCACTGCCAGGTAGACGCAGAACACGAGCGCGTCAGGCCCGGCGAAGAAGGCCTCGGCGACGGTAAGCGCGTAAGCCGCCCAGTAGAGCCACCAGAACGGTGCTGTGTCGCGCGACCAGCCCATCGGCAGCGCGGCCAGGTAGGTGGCGGCGAAGGCCACGACGAGCAGGTAGCCCGCGACAGCGGCGCTGCCGTGCGAGTGGTGCGCGACGCCGTCGACCGCTTGGCCCAGGTAGACGAGCCAGAAGGCCGGGAAGAAGAACCGCCGCCAGCCGCCGAGGCTCCACATCCGGGTCATGTCGTCGAGATCCGGCTGGCGATCCTTCGCGAACGGTGTGCTCATCTCGGCGTCCAGAGTAGGTCGGGCCGGTCAGACGCGCGCCGTGTCGCGGCGGTAGGACCACATGGCCAACGCTGCACACGCGACGCCCCAGACCGCGATCGTCAGCCAACCGCGTGGCCCCCACGGGTCGCCGGTGCCGCCGAACCCGACCCGCCCGGCGCGGGTGAGCCAGTAGGACGGCAGCAGCTTGCAGAGCACCACGAACGCACCATCGCCGGTGATCGGGAACCAGGTGCCGCCGAGGAACGCGAACAGGGACGTGATGCCGCCCATCGCCGGCCCCATCGAGTCGATGGTGAGCAGGTGGCCGAGCGCGATTCCCAGTGCGGCGAACGGGATCAGCGAGACGAGGACCAGCCCCGTCATCGTGAACCAGTTGCCGAACGGGTGGATCCGCACGCCGAGCATGATCCCTGAGGCGTACAGCAGGATCATCGAGATGGCGGCCATCAAGTAGCCGGTCAGGATCTTGGCGCGGAAGTACGTTCGCGGCGTGAGCGGCGTGAGGCGCAGCAGCCGGTTCCATCCCACCGAACGCTCCGCTGCGATCCGGGCCCCGCTCGACATCACCGCGATCATGGAGCCGAAGGCCAGCAGCCCGAGCATGTAGTACTGCGGAGCGAAGATGTGCGTGGGGTTGGCCTTCGTGCCGGCGAAGTTGTGGTTGTTCTTGTTCGGCCCGGCGAGCAGGAAGTACATGATCAGCGGGAAGATTAGCGAGAAGATGAAGCTGCGCCGATTGCGGACGGTCCGCAGCAGTTCGAACTTGACGTAGGTGGCCGAACTCATCAGGCTGCCCCCTCTTCCACGAGCTCGTCGTCATCCGTCGTCAATTGCAGGAACGCCTCTTCGAGGCCGGCCCCGGTGACTTCGATGTCCCTCGCCTGCGGGTAGGCCGTGAGAAGCGCACGCAAGGCCGTGTCCGAGTCGGCGCAGTTGAGGATGACGGCCTCGCCGCGTGTCTCGACGTGCGTGACGCCCGGCAACGCTTCGATCGCAGCGACGTCGGCGCCGGGCAGGGTGGCGCGGATGGTGCGCAGCCCCACCCTTGCCTTGATCTGAGTGGACGGACCGTCCGCGACGATCCGTCCGCGCGCCATCAGGATGATCCGGTCGGCGTATGCGTCCGCCTCTTCGAGGTAGTGCGTAGCGAACAGCACCGTCCGGCCGCGGGCCGCGAACTCGCGGATGGTGGCCCAGAACGCGCGGCGCGCTTCGACGTCGAGCGCCACCGTCGGTTCGTCAAGAACGAGCAACTCCGGATTCGCGACGAGCGCGACGGCGAAGCGCAGCCGCTGTGTCTGGCCACCCGACAGCTTCGTCGTGCGGCGGCCGATGAGGTCCTCGATCCGGGCGAGCTTGATCACCTCGTCGACGTCCATCGGGTGCGGGTACAGGCTCGCCACCATCTGGAGCATCTCGCGCACGCTCAGCTCGGAGATCACCCCACCGACCTGCAACATCGCTGCGATCGCGCCGGCGGCGGTGGCTTGCTGCGGGCTCATGCCGAAGACCTCGATCGTCCCGGCGTCCGGGCGAAGCAGGCCGAGCAGCATGTCGATGGTGGTCGACTTGCCCGCGCCGTTGGGGCCGAGCAGAGCGACGGTCTCGCCGGCGTCGATCGTGATGTCGATGCCACGCACGGCGTGCACGGGGCCCTGTGGCGTGCTGAAGGATTTGGTGAGTCCGGTGAGACGCACGCCCGCATCGCTTATGCGGGTGGTGTCGGTGATCGGCATGGCGCCACCCTCTCGCACCAGCGCAAATCGCCGGTATTGCCCCAACGACGGGATACGGCATGACATTCGTCAATAAGCCGCGGCTACCCTTTCCGATCGTGACGGGTGACGACGCGGACGCCGGAACGGAGGACCTGCCGGAGCAGATGCGGGTGCGCCGGGAGAAGTACGACCGGCTGATGGCAGACCCTGAACGCGCGCCGTTTCCCGTACTCCTACCGCGCACCGCCTCGCTCGCCGACGTGCGCGCCGCGCACCCGGACCTGCCCGCAGAAACGGAGACCGGCGAGCAGGTCGGTGTCACCGGCCGGGTCATCTACCTGCGCAACACCGGCAGGCTGTGCTTCGCGCGGCTTCGCGAGGGCGATGCCGAGTTGCAGGTCATGCTGTCCGAGGACCGGGTCGGCGCCGAATCGCTCGCCGAATGGAAGGCCGACGTCGACCTCGGCGACCTGGTCTTCGTGCGCGGTGAAGTGATCGCCTCGAAGCGCGGCGAACTCTCCGTTCTCGCCGACGAATGGCGAGTGGCGGCCAAGGCGCTTCGCCCGCTACCGGTCAGCCACAAGCCGCTTTCGGACGAGACCCGCGTGCGGCAGCGCTATGTCGACCTGATCATGCGGCCAGAGGCGCGCCAGATGGTGCGGACTCGCGCCGACGTGCTGCACTCGCTGCGTCACACCTTCCACGAAGAGGGCTACCTCGAAGTGGAGACCCCGGTGTTACAGGCTGTGCACGGCGGGGCCGCAGCGCGTCCGTTCCACACCCACTTGAACGCATTCGACATCGACATGTCGTTACGCATCGCAACCGAGTTGTACCTGAAGCGGACCATTGTCGGCGGCATCGAAAAGGTGTACGAGATCGGTCCCGCATTCCGCAACGAGGGTGTGGATTCGACGCATTCACCGGAGTACACCCTGCTTGAGGCGTACCAAGCCTACGGTGACTACGATTCGATGGCGAAATTGACGCGGCGCCTCGTTCTCGATGCCGCTGAAGCGGTGGGTGTGTCGACCGCGGTGGGAATCGACGGAACCGAGGTCCCGATCGGTGGCGATTGGGAATCGATCACCATTCATGACGCCGTGTCGCGCGCCGTCGGTGAGCAGATCACGCCGGACACGACGGCCGACGAACTTCGCCGGCACGCCGAGCGCCTCGACGTGGCACTGAAGCCGGATTGGTCGGCGGGTGAGATGGTGCTGGAGCTCTACGAAAAGCTGGTGGAGCACACCTTGCGACGCCCGACGTTCGTCAGGGACTACCCGGTGGAAGTGCGTCCGCTCGCCCGTCCGCACCGCACGGATCCCCGTCTCGCCGAGGCTTGGGACCTCGTCATCGGCGGCGTCGAGATCGCGCCCGCCTACTCCGAACTGGTCGACCCGGTGGAGCAGCGCCGCCGCCTTGTCGAGCAGTCGATGGCAGCCGCGAAGGGTGATCCAGAGGCGATGCAGTTGGATGAGGACTTCCTCCGAGCGCTCGAGTACGGCATGCCACCCACTGGTGGGATGGGGATGGGCGTCGACCGGCTGGTCATGATCCTGACCGGCAAGGGAATTCGGGAGACGATCTTGTTCCCGTTACTCAAGCCGTTGTGATATCAATTTGGTAGTGTTATTGGCTGCGCGTTACGCGGTGGCGTACCGTAATCGCAACCGGTAATTTGCCTCAAGAGAATGGTTCCCAATGGCGCAGAAGACCATCGTGCAGCTGATCGACGATCTCGACCAGGGCACCGCCGATGAGACCGTGATCTTCGGACTCGACGGCACAACGTATGAAATCGATCTGTCCGCGAAGAACGCAGCGAAATTGCGTGACGCGCTCGCCAACTACATCGCAAATGCGCGCCGCTCCGGCCGCTCATCGAGCCGCAACGTCGCTGCCGGCCGCCGCGGGCGGGGCAGCCGCGGCGACCGCGAGCAAACCCAGGCGATTCGCGAGTGGGCGCGCAAGAACGGGTTCAAAATCGGCGAGAAGGGCCGCATCCCGGCGCACGTGCTCGACGCGTACAACTCGCAGGGCTGAATCACCCGCCGAGATGCTCGGCAAAGAACTGTTCGATCCGTTGCCAGGCATCAGCCGCTGCTTCCGGGTCGGGTTTGAAGTTGCCGATCCGCAGCAGCGGCTGAAGCGGCCGCGGGCCGACCATCGCATCGTTCAGGAACGAGTGCCCGGCTGTCGGGTAAAGCTTCACGTCGTGCGCGACGTCGAGCCGGGTGAGCGTCCGTTCCAGCTTCGCGGCCGCCCCGCGGGTGCTGAAGTCCTTCTTGCCGTAACTGGCGACCATCGGGCAGGCGCCACGCAACTTCTCCTCCAGGCGAGGCGGAAGTGGGCCGTAGTTGACGGCGGCGGCCTCGAAGCCCCGGTTCGCCGTGGCCAGAGCGAACGCGCCGCCCATGCAGAACCCGACTACGCCGACCCTGCCGTTGCAGTCGGGTTGCCTGCTCAGCCAACGTCGGGTGGCGTCGATGTCCGTGAACGGCTTGCCGTGGCCGGCCAACAGCGACCGGAAGGTGCCGATAACGCACCGCGCGGCGCCGCCGTCGCTGTAGAGGTCAGGTAGCAGGGCCAGGTAGCCGGCTGCCGCGAGGCGGTCGGCTTGGCGCCGCATGACGGCGTCCACCCCGAACGCCTCGTGGATGACCACGATCCCCGGCCACGGCCCAGTCCCCGCCGGCGCGGCGAGGTAGGCGCGCAGCTGCGCGGAGCCGCCGTCGATGGGGCCGATCTTGACCTCGGGCATCGCCGCAGGATATCTACCGGCCGTGCTGGGCGTTCGCTGGCAGCGAAGTCGGCCGCCGCGGCCGTCTCGGGGGCATGATGGAGGCCCCGCCGTCGTTGGGTAGGTATGGGCTGCCCAAACATGCGGACGGGCAGCGCGGATGTCGACTGACTCCCTAACCGAGATCCGCCCTTCACTTCGTCGGGCTAAAGTCGATGTCAGTAACGAAGAGGCGCGGAGAGGAGCTGCCTGATGTTTGAACGGTTCACAGACCGCGCACGCAGAGTCGTCGTCCTGGCCCAAGAAGAGGCCCGGATGCTGAACCACAACTACATCGGCACCGAGCACATCCTGCTCGGGCTGATCCACGAGGGTGAAGGGGTCGCCGCCAAGGCGCTCGAATCCCTCGGCATTTCGCTGGACGCTGTGCGTCAGCAGGTCGAGGAGATCATCGGCCAGGGCCAGCAGGCGCCGAGCGGGCACATCCCGTTCACGCCGCGGGCCAAGAAGGTCCTGGAGCTGAGCCTGCGCGAGGCGCTGCAGCTCGGCCACAACTACATCGGCACCGAGCACATCCTGCTCGGCCTGATCCGCGAGGGCGAGGGCGTCGCTGCCCAGGTCCTCGTGAAGCTCGGCGCCGACCTGAACAAGGTTCGCCAGCAGGTCATCCAGCTGCTCAACGGCTACCAGAGCAAGGAGCCCGCGGGCACCGCGTCCGAGTCGACGCCGTCCACCTCGCTGGTACTCGACCAGTTCGGCCGCAACCTCACGCAGGCTGCCCGCGAGGGCAAGCTCGACCCGGTCATCGGCCGCGAGAAGGAGATCGAGCGCCTCATGCAGGTGCTCAGCCGGCGCACCAAGAACAACCCGGTGCTCATCGGCGAACCCGGTGTCGGCAAGACCGCGGTCGTCGAGGGGCTGGCGCAGGCCATCGTCAAGGGCGAGGTGCCTGAGACGCTGAAGGACAAGCAGCTCTACACGCTTGACCTGGGCTCGCTGGTCGCGGGCTCGCGCTACCGCGGTGACTTCGAAGAGCGCCTGAAGAAGGTGCTCAAGGAGATCCGCACCCGTGGCGACATCATCATGTTCATCGACGAGATCCACACGCTCGTCGGTGCCGGTGCCGCTGAGGGCGCGATCGACGCCGCGTCCATCCTCAAGCCGATGCTGGCTCGTGGTGAGCTGCAGACCATCGGTGCGACCACGCTGGACGAGTACCGCAAGTACCTCGAGAAGGACGCCGCCCTCGAGCGGCGCTTCCAGCCCGTCCAGGTGGGCGAGCCGACGGTGGCGCACACCATCGAGATCCTGAAGGGGCTGCGCGACCGGTACGAGGCGCACCACCGCGTCTCGATCACCGACGCGGCGCTGGTCGCTGCGGCCGGGCTGGCCGACCGCTACATCAGCGACCGGTTCCTGCCCGACAAGGCGATCGACCTCATCGACGAGGCGGGCTCGCGTATGCGCATCCGCCGGATGACGGCTCCGCCGGACCTGCGCGAGTTCGACGAGCGCATCGCCGACGTGCGTCGCGAGAAGGAGTCCGCGATAGACGCGCAGGACTTCGAGAAGGCGGCGTCGCTTCGCGATGGCGAGAAGACGCTGCTCGCCGACAAGGCCAAGCGTGAGCAGGAGTGGAAGGCCGGCGACCTGGACGTCGTGGCCGAGGTCGACGACGAGCAGATCGCCGAGGTCCTCGCCACGTGGACCGGTATCCCGGTGTTCAAGCTCACCGAGGAGGAGACCGCCCGGTTGCTGCGCATGGAGGACGAGCTGCACAAGCGCGTCGTCGGCCAGGAGCAGGCGATCAAGGCGGTGTCGCAGGCGATCCGGCGGACCCGGGCCGGCCTGAAGGACCCGAAGCGCCCGGGTGGCTCGTTCATCTTCGCCGGCCCGTCCGGCATCGGTAAGACCGAGCTCGCCCGCACGCTCGCCGAGTTCCTGTTCGGCGACGAGGACGCGCTGATCCAGATCGACATGTCCGAGTTCCACGACCGGTACACGGTGTCGCGGCTCGTCGGTGCGCCTCCCGGCTACGTCGGCTACGACGAGGGCGGCCAGCTGACCGAGAAGGTGCGGCGCAAGCCGTTCAGCGTGGTGCTCTTCGACGAGATCGAGAAGGCGCACCCGGACGTGTTCAACACCCTGCTGCAGGTGCTCGAGGACGGCCGACTGACCGACGGCCAGGGCCGCATCGTGGACTTCAAGAACACGGTGCTGATCCTGACGACCAACCTCGGGACGCGCGACGTCTCGAAGGCCGTCCAGCTCGGCTTCTCGGCCAGCAACGACGAGGCGTCGAACTACGACCGGATGAAGCAGAAGGTCAACGACGAGCTCAAGCAGCACTTCCGGCCTGAGTTCCTCAACCGCATCGACGACATCATCGTCTTCCACCAGCTGACGGAGGACGAGATCGTCAAGATCGTCGACATCATGCTCGCGCGGGTCGACGTGCAGATGCGGAACAAGGACATGGGTCTGGAGCTCACGTCGGGCGCGAAGGCGCTGCTCGCCAAGAAGGGCTACGACCCGGTGCTGGGCGCTCGGCCGCTGCGGCGGACGATCCAGCGCGAGATCGAGGACCCGCTGTCGGAGAAGATCCTGTTCGGCGAGTTGGCCCCCGGCCAGATCGTCGTCGTGGACCGTGAGGCAGACGACCCGCTGAAGAAGGACGGGCCGGCGCACTTCACCTTCCGCGGCGAGCCGAAGCCGTTGGCAGCTGCAATGGCGCTGGACGCGGAGGTTCCGCCGGCCGGCATCACAGCCGAATAGCGCACGTTTGAATACCCCTTCGGGCAGGTCACGGCCGGCCCGGAGGGGTTTTCTTCTGCCTATGGGCAATGGCGACGACACCCCGACCAACGCCGGCTACCACGGCGGCGCCGACGAACCGCACCAGCAGCCGAACCTGCAGCTGCCGCACGACTACTGGGGCGTGGAGGGCACGGTCGACGAGCAAGGGCACTGGAAGGGCGGGACGCTCCACAACCCGATCCACGACGTCCCCATCCCCGGCAGCCTCGACCCGTCACAGGTACTGCCGCACGGCAACCAGGCACCGCACGGCGCCGGGCTGATGGCGCTGACGCACGAGCAGTTGCAGCACCTGTATGCGGCGCGGCAGCAGCTGACCGAGGCGATCTCGCTGCTGCAGTACTCGTCCACGCCGACCGAC
>DATFTS010000456.1:0-12525 GCA_035261645.1 Jatrophihabitans sp.
GGCTTGTGCTGATCGACCCGGACGTGATGCGCCGCCAGCGGGCGCGACGGCCAGAGGGCAAGACACAGAGCCGGCACAGCCTCTCACCCAGCAGTTCGCCTTGCACGTTGTCGCCGGTCCTCCTATCGAGTGGCGGTGCGGTACACGCTGCCTCCTTCGGTGCCAACGTAGAGCCAATGGCCGTCCGGCGAGGTGGCGAGGCTGCTGACATCCAGATTTGGGAGTCCGGCGGAGATGTTCGTCCAGGTGCCGCCACCGTTGGCGCTGGCCAGCACGCCGCGTCCGCCGATCGGCAGCCCGGCCTGGTCGGAGCTGGCGTCATCGGCGGCGTAGGCCGTGCCGCCGGGAGCGATCTCCACCGCGGTGATGTGCAGCCGGAACGGCGAGTGCGCCGTTTCCTTCAGCGTCTTGCCGCCGTCGCGGCTCAGATACAGCCCGCCGCCGCCCACGATCAGACTTTGCGGGTTCTGGGGGTCGACGGCGATGGCCGTGACCGGCGTCTTGGACAGCTGGGTCACGGTCTGCCCCCCGTCGACCGAGACGTAAAACCCGGAGGGGCCGCCCAGCCAGATCTTGTTGGGGTCTCTGGGGTCCGCTGCGATCGCGGTCACGACGACGGGGAGGTCGTTCTTGCGCCAGCTCTGCCCGCCGTCTCGGCTGACCAGCACGCCCGGGCTGAGCGCGTCGTTCACGGTCAGGTAGATGTAATGAGAGTCGGCCGGGTCGACCAGGATCTGGTACGGGCGTGAGCTGACGCGGGAACTCTCCACGCCGGTCCAGGTCCGCCCGCCGTCGGTGGATCGTCTGACGTCGAACCGCGAGAACGCGTTGGCAACCGCGGCATAGACGACCTGCGGCGAGCGGGGATCCGCGGATAGGGAGGTGACGCGGAACCCGATGCCGTTGCCGGCGATGCCCCAGTCGCGGGTGGCATCGGTGGCCGTCTGTACGACCGGCAGCGGCGTGCTCAGCGTGCTGCTCGTCGCCCCCGCGAGGAGGCTGGTCTGCCCAGCCGCATCCTGGTCGGTGATCAGCGCGGTGGTCGTCGCCGCGGCCAGGCCGACGCGCTGGTAGTGATCGCCGCGGTCGCTGGTTGTGAAGATTCCGCTGCTGTCGCCCGAGACGACGAGTTGCTGCCCGGTCGGGTCCCAGCTGGCGACGCTGAAGAAGTCCGATGGGACGGGTGTGGGCATCGTCGTCCAGCTGTCGCCCTCGCCGTGGTCGACCCAGATGTCGCGATTTCCGGTTGCGTAGATGTCGCCGTCGACGATTTGAACGGAGGTGAGGAAGGGGTCGTTGCTGGGCGGCGTGAACAGGGTTTGCCAGGTGATGCCGCCGTCGCGTGAGATGAATGCCTGTGCGAACGTGTCGGCCACCACGACGTTGCCGGCGCCCACGATATCCATGAAGCTCTGGTAGGAGACGGGCGCGGTCAGCACACGTTGCGGCGCCGATGGGGTGGCGTCGACGTCCCGGATCACGTACAGGCCATCGCCTGCGGCGATGTACAGGTCGTGCCCGATGACGCGCGCCTGCTGCGGGAAGCCGTCCGGGCTCGGGTAGGCGGTCCACGTCTGGCCGCGGTCTGTGCTGATGTACAGGTTGTCGTTGAAGGCCGGGACGGCGAGGATTTTGCCGGTGGCGTCGATGGTCATGTTGTGCATCGAGACGTCAGGGAACGGCAGCGTCGTCCATGTGTCGCCGGCGTCGTGGCTGACCAGGATCTTGCCCTGGTAGGTGGGGTCGTTGCCGCCACCTTGGAGCGCCAGGTAGACGGTGTCGGGCTGAGTCGGGTCGGCTGCGACGGCCATGTCGATGCCGTCGGCGACGGGCAGTTGGCGCAGCTCATGCCAGCTAGCTCCGCTGTCGTCGGTGCGGAAGATCCCGGCGTGTGACGTGATCGACGGCAGCGCGTACATGCGTCCCGGACGTGACGTGGTCGCCATTTGGTAAGCGCCCTCGGTGTCCGGACCGACGGACTGCCAGTCGCTCGATCTGCGGCTGATGCCGAGTTCTTCCAAGGTCGTCGCCCCGGTGATCGCTGGGCCAACCTGCGTCTGCGCGGTGGCGGTGACGTGGTAGGCCCCGGGTGGGCCGGCCGGCACCTGGACACGCCACCAGCCGGTGTGGTCGAAGGTCGCGGTCACGGTTTGATCGCGGCCGGTCGGCGGCGAGATGCGTGCGGTAGGCGGCGTCGCGAGCGCCGGCTCGGCGTGGACGAACACGGTGCTGCCGGCGACCGCCGGGTCGGGGCTGGCGTGCAGGTCGAGCGGGCGTACCGCGAGCAAGTACGGCACGTTGACTGTGGACGCGCCGTCGATGGCGGCGCGCAGGTAGCCGGTCAGGTCGGTGTTCATGGACGGCTTCTTGCCGGAGACGGTCAGCCGGACGCTGACCTGCTGGCCCGGCGCGAGGCGTGCGGCTGCCGGGGTCGCGTAGACGTGGACGCCGGGTGACCCGGCTTGATCCACCGACAGGTGCAGACTCGCCGGCGCGTCGGAGACGTTGCTCAGTGTCACGGTGCCACTGGCATCGAGGGCGTTCCCGCTGAGATCGGCCAGGCCGAGCGCGACGCTGCGCGGGCTGGGCAGGACGCGCAGCTCGTCGGAGGCGGCGACGTCCAGGCGTCCGGCGCCGGCTGTGACCGCGTCGTACCCGGGTAGCTGGTGCGCGCCGGCGGTCAACGCGGCCCCGACCTGGTCCGCGGACCACTCGGGGTGCGCTTCGCGGATCAGCGCTGCGGCGCCGGCCACGTGGGGGGCGGCCATGCTGGTACCGCTGTCATCGCGGTACTCGCCGTTGAGCCAGGTGGATCCGACCTCGAGCCCCGGCGCGACGAGATCGGGCTTGAGCGCGTAGCTGCCCATTGCCGGCCCGTGTGCGCTGAACGACGGGATCAGGTCGGTGGCGTCGGTGGATCCCACCTCGATGTGCACTGGGCCCTGCGACAGCCACTGCTGCACATCGGTGGCGTCAGTGCCGTCGATGACGACGGCCACGAGGTCAAGCTTGTCCGGGTCATCGGAGGTGCCGGCGGCGAAGTCGGGCAGCATCGGCCCGGGCTGGCCGCCGGTATGGCTGTAGTAGTTGGGCGTATGCAGCAGCACCGCGGCCGCGCCTTGTTGCTCGGCGGTGGCGAGCAGCTGTTGCAGCGCGAACGAGTTGTAGCTGATCAGCACCGCCTTGCCGACCGCGTCGATGCCGTCGTAGCTGCTCGGCGAGCCATTGCCGACGTCGACTACGTCCAGGCTTTCCCCGTCCGCCGGCGGGTTGGCCGACAACCCGAGCCGTGACGCGCTGATCGCGTGCCGCACCGGTGCGGTGACAGTGATAGATGGCAGTCTCACGCCGGTGGCGCTTGCGCCTACTGCGAGGACACCCGGCGCTTCGGCTGGCGATCCCACCGTGCTCTCGCCGGGACCGTTGTTGCCTGCCGCGACGACCACGACGACGCCGTCGGCGATCGCCTGCTCGCAAGCCTGCTCGAGTGGGTCGTCCGGTGCGGCGGGTCCAGACAGGCTCATGTTGACCACGTCCGCGCGGGACGGATTGTCGACGCTGACGGCCGCGTCGAACCCCTCCAGCACAGTGGACTCCGGGCTGCTTCCGGATGCGGCGAGCACCTTGTATGCGGTCAATCGGGCCTTCGGCGCCTCACCGGTGCGCCCATCGGGGCCGGCCGGGTCGCCGGCAATGATGCCGGCCACGTGTGTGCCGTGCCCGTTGTCGTCCATCGGGTCTGGGTCGCTGTTGACGAAGTCGTAGCCTGCGACGACCTTGTGGCCGGCACCGAATCCGGCGCCGAGATCCGGGTCGTTGTAGTCGATGCCGGTGTCGACCACGGCGACGGTCTCGCCGGCGCCCTGGTCCGGACGACCGGACGGGTCGGTCGTCTGCCAGACCTGCGGCGCGTTGGTGACCGAGACGTCCGGATCGACCGACGCGTGCATCGGCAGATCCGGATACACGCCGACCACGCCGGGCATCGACCGCAGCCGACCGACGTCCGCGCTGGGGACGCTGACCGCCACCGCGTTGATGGCTTGGGTGAGGTCGGCGGTCACGGTGGCAGGGATGGCCGCGGCGCGGAGCGCCCGATGCCACCTCTCGTGTTGCGCCGCGACGGCCCGGGCCCGAGCCACCGCGTCGTGTACGGCAGCGGTGCGGGTCGCCGCACTCCGCGACTTCAGGCCGTGCGCGCCGGCCAGCGCCGCGGGCGCGGTGAGTTGCACGATCACGTGCGAGCGCGGCATCGCGCTCGCGTGGGTTGGCGCCGCGGTTGCTGGCGTGAGCGGGACCAGCAGCAGCGCTGCAGTGGTGAAGGAAGTCAGATACCTTGCCGTGCGTGCCATGAACCGTCCCGGTCTCGTCGCGATGCTGCCGCCGCGAGTCTGTACCGCAACAAACGCCCTGACCAGGTTGAAACCTGGCAATATCGCGCCAGTGACAGCGAACAGCCACAATCCGGGCGGCCTGGTCCAACCCAGCCTCCGGCCTGTTGGCATCGATGAGATCGAGGAAGGTATCTACCGCGCGCTGGTGCGCGGACCGCGCGCCACGCTGACCGAGCTCGCGTCCGTGGTCGGGCATACCGTCGTCGTCACCCGTCGCGCGCTGGACGGGCTCGAGGCCGCTGGCCTGGTGAGTCGCCAGGGCAAGCCGAGCCGCTTCATTCCGGCTGCGCCGGACATGGCCGTGGAGGCGCTGATCATGCGGCGCCAAGAGGAGCTGGAGCGATGCCGGATCGCCGCCGCCGATCTGCTTACCCAGTACCGCCAGGCGTCCCGTGGCGCCGCCGACGTCGTCGAGCTGATCACCGGACGCGAGGCCAGCCTGCAGCGCTACGTCCAGCTCCTCACCACCGCGCGCACCGAGGTGTTGATGTTCGACAAGCCGCCTTACCTCGGGCCAGTGGACAACCCACTCGAAATGGAGGTGCTCGCCCGGGGAGTCAGCTGGCGGGCGATCTATGCTCCCGAGGCCCTCGATCAACCTGACCGGCTCTTTCAGCTGCATGCCTGGCAGGCTGCCGGCGAGCAGGCGCGGATCTACAACAACGTTCCGCTCAAGCTGGCGCTCGTCGACCGCAGGGAAGCGTTGCTGCCGCTCACGGCGGACTCGCAAGGCGCGGAGAACACCGCGATCCTTGTGCATCCGTCGTCGTTGCTGGCGACTCTGGGGCTGCTGTTCGACATGCTGTGGGATCAGTCCCTGCCACTTTCAGCCGGCGCTCCGGACGCCGACGCGCCCGCCGGCGGCCTGCCGGACATCGACCGGGCGCTGCTGCAGTTGTTGACGGCGGGCGTCAAGGATCAAGCCATCGCACGCCAGCTCGGCGTCAGCTTGCGCACGGTACGCCGCCGCCTTGCGAACTTGATGAGCGAGAGCGGAGTCGCGTCCCGATTCCAGCTCGGCGTATTGGCTGCGCATCGCGGCTGGATTTGACCGTGGGACTTGGCCGCCGGTTGGGTCCGCCGCCGACCCCTGACGACCAGTCGTGTGCGTAGCCCACCTCAATCCGCGCGCACCGAGGTGGTGGCGATTGCGATTGGCGAAGTGGGTCTGACGCTTCTGCCGCTGCCTAGGCAGGCTGCGGGTCAAGACGTAAGATCGCCTGCGGCTCGGGCGCTACAAGGCGTACCCGGGATCGGTACGCCGAGGGGGCCCCATGAACGATGCCGATACCAAGAAGCTATATGCCGCACTGGCAATCACCGTCAATCTCGAAGCCCAGCTCACCAACTTTCTCGGTCGCAGTGGCCGCGCCGGCAAGGCGTGGACGGGGTGGCTGAAGTCCGCAAAGCCTGATCCCGCGCAAGCGGCCGAGATGAAGACCGCGCTCTCGACCCTCAGCAAGATGATGAAAGACGCGAAGCTGGTCCTCAAAGATCTGGACAAGGCCACCCGGGAAGCCGGCAACAAGGCCACGCTGGCCAAGTACGCGACTGGCAAGGAGTACCGGGACAAGGTGCTCGCCAAGCAGCTCACGTCGGTCCGCGCCTGGGACCAGAACTGCACAAAATTCATAGCGTCGATGACCAAGGTCGTCGTCCCGTTCCCGTACCCGAAGCCGACCGGCGCCGGGGTCGACGAGACGGTGACCTTCAACTCCGCGAAGAACTTCGTGCAGTACTACGACGAGATGAAAAAGGGCCTGGCTCAGCTCGGCTGACCACGGTGTCAGCTCGGCGTGGCCAGCGGCCACTTTGCGGGTAGCGATGTCCGGGACGGTGTCAGCTACTGGCGTCCGGCGCGGCGCCAGCGCAGCGGAGTTGTGTCGTGTGCATTCCGGAAGGTTCTGATGAAGTAGGCGGGGTCTGTGTAGCCGACGTGGTGTGCAATTGCCGAGATGCTCTGATCGGTCTCGGTGAGCAATCGTCGTGCTTGTGCCATGCGGCGTTCGGTTATCCATTCGAGCACCGGCCGTCCGGTCTTGCGTCGGACGACGGTGGTGAGGTGGCCGCTGGAGATGTTGAGGGCGGCGGCTACGTCGGTGAGAGAGATGCGTTCGTGGTAGTGCTTCTCGATGAAGTCGAACACGTCGGCGAGTAGTGGTTCGTCGCTGAGTCTGAGGTCGCCGGCGATGTCGGCGGCGAGACGGGCGGTGTCGACGAGCAGGAGGCTCAGGTGCGCGACGACGGCGTGGCGGTAGCCGTCGCGCCGGGTCCGGAGTTCATGGCCGAGTGCGGCAAGCCGCGCTGACCACGTGCGTCGGTCGGCGGTGGGCACGGTTAGCCGCTGGCCGCCGTGGGCGGCGCCGCGCGCGAACGGGAACAGCAAGGGATGAGTCCGCCAACTCAGCAGTGCGTCCGGGGCGTTTGGTCCGAGACCCGCCGGTGGGAAGGAGACCGCCCAGCCTTGGGCGTGTGCCAGTGCGCCGGCCTGCTCGCCGATCCCGACGATCTCGCCGGGTGCGATGACGTACAGGTCGCCCGCGCGCACCGGCCAATCACGGTCGCCGAGCCGCAGCGATCCTCCGCCTCGCTGGAAGTAGGCCAGGACGAGGAAGTCGTGCGAGTGGGCGTGACCGGGCCCGATCCCGTGCAGTGAGCGCCGATCGAGGCGGAAGGTGCTGACGGGCGGCTCACCGGGTTTGTGGTCGTAGGCGTAGACGGGCGCCGCGTGTCGTCCGTCCGCGGTTCTGATCGTGCGCATCGGCTGGCGGTGCCTTCCGTTTCGAATTAGCGGCCCAACTTGATTCGAAGTGGCGTGCCAAAGATCGTCCTATGACACGAAGAGATCCGCCCTGTTGTCCTTGCCACGGTACTTGCAGACTCGAGTTCACCAGCGAGGCATCGTCCCGATGACCTAACGAGAGGGCACGCAGTGACGGAGTCGACCAACGGCGGCGCAACGGCCGTTCATGCAGCGCAGCGGAAGATCTCGGCGCCGGCGGTTGAGGCTGTCGGGCTGGTGAAGCACTTCGGCGACGCGGCGGCCGTGGATGGCCTGGATCTGACGGTGCAGCCGGGAACGGTCTGCGCGTTGCTGGGGCCGAATGGTGCCGGCAAGACGACCACGCTGCGTATCTTGGCGACGCTGCTTCGTCCCGACGCCGGCACCGCGCGGGTGCTCGGTCACGACGTCGTACGCGATGCCGACGCGGTACGAGCCAAGATCGGTTTCATCGGCCAACTCGCCTCGGTCGAGGACGACCTGACCGGGTTTGAGAACCTCGTGCTGCTGGGCCGGCTGCTGGGCTACTCCCGCAGTGCCGCCAAGCGGCGGGCTGCTGAGCTGATCGACGCGTTCGGCCTCGCGGATACGGCCGGGCGCCTCGTGAAAACCTACTCGGGAGGTATGCGGCGCCGGCTCGACGTTGCGGCGGGCATCATCGTCCGGCCCGACCTGCTGTTCCTCGACGAACCGACCACTGGCCTCGACCCGCGCAGCCGCTCCCAGGTGTGGGACCTGGTCCGGGCGCTGGTCGCACGCGGCACCACGGTGCTGCTCACGACCCAGTATCTCGACGAGGCCGACCAGCTCGCCGACCGGATCGCGGTCATCGACCACGGCACGCTGATCGCCGACGGCACGAGTCGCGAACTCAAGGCCGCCACCGGCCGCGGCACGCTCACGGTGACGGTTCGCGACCCCGACCAGCGCGTCGAAGCCCAGCGGCGGTTGAACACGGCGCTCGGCGAGGCCGTTGAGCTCGACACCGACCCTTGCGTCCTGACAGCGACCGTCGCCAACCCGGCCCGCGTTGCCCACGGCCTTGCAGAGCTTGCCCGAGCGGATCTCGGGATGACGGAGTTCGCGCTCGGGCAACCGAGCCTGGACGAAGTCTTTCTCGCCCTTACCGGTACCCCGGGCGCCGACCGCACACCGAACAAGGAATCCGAATGACACAGCCCTCCCTCGCCATCGGCGACGCCGGCGTGGCCGCCGCGTCACCGCCGAATGACCGGCCGCCAGCGCCGGGCGCAGTGTCGGCCTCGCTGACCTTCGGCTGGCGGGCGCTGCTCAAGATCAAGCACGTGCCCGAGCAACTGGCCGACGTGATCGGGATCCCGATTCTGTTCACGCTGCTGTTCACCTACCTGTTCGGCGGAGCGTTGGCCGGGTCGACGCGCAACTACCTCCAGGACCTGCTGCCAGGCACGCTGGTTATGACCCTGCTGCTCGTCAGTGTGTACACCGGCGTGGGGCTCAACACCGACATCAGCAAGGGACTGTTCGACCGCTTCCGGACGCTGCCGATCTGGCGGCCTGCCGCCGTCGTGGGGGCACTGCTCGGCGACGCCGCCCGCAACACCCTCGCCGCCGCAATCGTGATAGCCATCGGCCTGGCCATGGGCTTCCGCCCCGACGGCGGACCAGCCGGCGTTCTCGCTGCCATGGCACTGCTGCTGGTGTTCTCGTTCAGCCTCGCCTGGGCGTGGACCGCGCTCGCGCTGGTCGTTCGCACCCCCAGTGCGGTCTCCAACGTCAGCCTGCTCCTCATGTTTCCGCTCACCTTCGCCAGCAACGTCTTCGTCGACCCGCACTCCATGCCCGGGTGGCTGCGGGCCTTCGTCGACGCCAACCCGGTCAGCCGCCTGGTCACCGCCGAACGCGGCCTCATGGCCGGCACAGTCACCGCCGCACAGATCGGTTTGGTCCTACTCGTATCGGCGCTGCTCGTCCTCGTCTTCGCACCGCTCACCATGCGCATGTACCGCACCAAACAATGAGCCCGCCGCGCCGTCGCCCCGCGCGAACCTCGATAGACCCCGTCTTCGATCTGGAGCAGCGATGCAACCCAACATCCACATGACGCCGGACGAGCGATGGCTTGACGCGATGTGGCCATTCGTGCGAGATCACCTGCCTGCACGACCGGCGCGGATAGTCGACCTCGGTTGCGGGCCACTCGGCGGTTTCGTGCCGATGTTGCGTGCTAGCGGATACGAAGCGGTCGGCGTCGACCCGGGTGCTCCGCATGGAGCGGACTATCGCCGCATTGAGTTCGAGCATGCGCAGCTTCCCCGACCCGTCGACGCCGTCGTTGCATCGACCTCGCTTCACCACGTCACAGATGCAGACGCGGTGATCGACCAGATCTCCGACACGCTCGCCCCGAGCGGAACGGTGGTCATCGTGGAGTGGGACTGGCAGACCTTCGACGAACCGACCGCGCGATGGTGCTTCGAGCGCCTTGCTTCGACCGAGCAGCCGGGCTGGCTCCATCGCCACCGCGACGAGTGGGCGGGCTCGGGCCAGGAGTGGGACGCCTATCTGCGGGCATGGACGCACCGGGAAGGGCTGCACGCTGGCCAACTGCTGCTCCGATCGCTGGACCGGCGCTTCGAACGACTCCTGGTGGCCCACGGTCCCTACTTCTTCCCCGATCTCGCCGGCACCAGCGAGGCAGATGAGCGCGCAGCGATCGACGCGGGACGGATCCGGGCCACCCGCATCGACTACGTCGGCAAGCTCCGTCGAGCTTGAGGCAACCCAAACGAGCGATCAGGAGGTGAGTGTGTGTCGCTTCACCAGTTCAGCGTGCGAGCAATAGCGACCGTTCAGAACAGCCGCGTCGATCCCGCAGAGACCGACAACTGGGGCAAGACCACGAGCCGAATCGTCCTTGAACCGGAGTTCGACGAATCAGCCCTCCTGGGGCTGGACGAGTTCTCGCACGTGGAGGTGCTGTTCGTGTTCGACCGGGCCGTCGAACGCGACCGCTACGAGCCGCGACCGCCCCGTGGACGGGCCGACCTGCCCGCTGTCGGGGTTTTCGCTGATCGCGGACCACATCGACCCAATCGGATCGGAGCGAGTTTCTGCCGGCTGGTTCGAGTGCGCGGCGACCAACTGGTCGTCGCCGGGCTTGACGCAGCCGACGGCACTCCGGTGCTGGACATCAAGCCGGCGATGGCGCCGTTTCTGCCGCGCAACGTGCGTGAGCCCAGCTGGGTCGGACGCCTGCTGCGCGAGTACTACTGAAATCCACGGCATGGGTGGGCTTCGGCCGTGAGCGTCACCAGCCGACCCTGTGCAAGTTGTCCGGTATCGGACATGTTTGTTCCGTTCTCTTGTTTCTCTCTCACCCGCGCCTTAGGCATAGAAAGTTGAAACGTTCTAATGCTGGAGGGCGCAATGGTCGGCCGATGGATCACCGGTTCGGCGGCGGCCGTGCTGATCGTTGCGGTCGTCCCGGCCGTGCAGGCTGCGGCCGTCCCCGGTTCGGACTCCCATCCGTGGGACGCGTACAACTACGCGCCGGCCAGCCGGACAGTCACCGCGAAGAGCGTCTACCGCAGCACCGGTGACGTCACCGACCGCGGCGCCATCCTCCACGGCGGAACCACCACACTGCACGGTGCCAACGTGCCGCCGCCGCCAACCTTGTCCGGTCTGAACTGGATCTGGTACCCGGAGGGCCCGGCCGGTGGCGCGACCTTCCCGGCCGAGACCCGCTACTTCCGGAACACCGTCAGCATCCCGGCCGGCAAGACCATCAAGTCCGCGCAGCTGGTCATCACCGCCGATGACAGCTACGTGCTCTATGTCAATGGCACCCAGACCACCCACGGGGACTCCTGGCAGCAGGCGCAGCTTGTGGACCTGAGCAACCTCCTGCAGGCGGGCAGCAACACACTCGCCGTCTCCGCAACGAACGGCAGCGCGAGCCCGGCCGGACTGATCGCAACGCTCGCGGTGCAGTTCACCGACGGGAGCTCGCTGCAGGTCGGCACCGACGGAAGCTGGAAGGCCGCGCAGCAGGGGCCGACGGGATGGCAGCAGCCGGGCTTCGACGACTCCGGCTGGCCCACGGCCCTGGTGGAAGCGCCGTACGGCAGCGGACCGTGGGGTTCAGGTGTGACGATCCCGCAGCCCGCCTACCCGTCGCTCACCCTCGACTTCGGCGAGGAGGTCGGCGGGCTGATCACAGTGCATGCCACGTCGGCCACCGACGCCGACCAGCAACTCGGCCTCGCGTTTACGGAGTCCTCGCAGTACGTCGGCACCAGCAGCGACGCGAGCAACGGCGGAGGAGGTGCGGACGGTTCGATCACCGCCGACTTGACTCCCGGCGCGTCGTGGACGATGCCGCCGGCAAAGCTGCGCGGCGGGTTCCGCTACCTCACCCTGTTCGACCAGTCCGGCGGCACGATCGCGCTCGATAGCGTGACGCTGTCGATCTCGTTCGCCCCGTCGATGTCGAACCTGCGTGACTACGACAACTACTTCTATTCGAGCGACCCGCTGCTGAACCGCATCTGGTACGCCGGCGCATACACCGCCCAGACGAACACCATCGCGCCGAGCACCGGCCGCGTGTGGGGCCCGCCGCCCTCTGGCTGGGACAACAGCGCCACGGTCGGGGTCGGCAACGAGGTGCTGGTGGACGGTGCCAAGCGCGACCGCACGGTGTGGCCCGGCGACCTGGGCGTCTCCGTCCCCACCGAATACGCGTCGCTGGGTGACCTCACGCCCACCCGCAATGCACTGACGACGCTGTTCAACCATCAAGCGGCTTCCGGCCAACTGCCGTACGCCGGCCCAGAGGTCAACTTCTACGGCTCGGACACCTATCACCTCTGGACGCTGATCGGCACGGCGAACTATTTCCAGTACTCACACGACTTGAGCTGGCTCGCCGGCGAATGGTCGAACTACGTCCGGGCGCTCGATTACTCGCTGGCGAAGGTGGGCAGCGACGGCCTGATGAACGTGACGGCGACGGCCGATTGGGCCCGCGGCGACCAGGGCGGGGAGAACATCGAGGCCAACGCGCTGCTCTACCGCGCGCTGGTCACCGGCGGGCAGTTGGCGCGTACGCAGAACGACGGCGGCGACGCAGCATCGTGGGACGCGGCGGCTGCGAAGCTCAAGGATGCGGCGAACGTGAAGCTATGGGACGACGCCACCGGCGAATACCGCGACAACCCGACCAGCACGCTGTACCCGCAGGACGGCAACTCGCTCGCGGTTTGGTACGGCATCGCCTCTCCGGCGCAGAGCGCACGGGTGAGCACCGCCCTGACCGCGAACTGGAACCAATACGGTGCCACGACGCCCGAGAAGGGCGGCGAG
>DATFTS010000457.1:0-2460 GCA_035261645.1 Jatrophihabitans sp.
TGGCGACGGCCGCGGCAACCCCGGCGTACGCCAAGAAGCACCCCGCCCCGACGCCGACCCGATCGCCCGAGCAGTCCGCCCATAACGGCCTGCCGAACCAACTGCCGATCGACCTGGACCTGCTCGGCATCAAAGTCGGCATTACCGTCCCGCTCACCCTTCCGCCGTTGCTCGGCGGCAGCGGGTCACCGACGACCGGCCCGCCGACGACCAGTGCGGCGCCACCGTCGTCCCCTCCGGCGCGTCCGACATCGAGCGAGGCTGCTGTCCCGACGAGAACCGGACTTCAACAGACATCGGCGGCCGAGCAGGGTGGCGGTGGCGTCGCGATTGGCGGATCCGCCGGCTCGCCATCGCACACTTCGCACGCCAAACAGCATTCGAACAGACCAACCACGACCAGGAAGAAGAAGGAAGCAACGGGCGGTCTGGTGCTGAGCAAGCGGCTACTCCACGCGGATGACGCCGTCTTGCTGATCTCGATCCTCGTTATGACCGCGCTCGGCATGATCTGCCTGCTTCGCTTCAGTGGCCGCCGCGGCGCCCGGGTGCGGTAACCCGTCAGTCTGTGCTGGTAGGAACGGGACATGACTCGCACGTCACCCGCTGCCCAGGACGAAGTCACCGACCTACTCGTTGACCTGATCCGGATCAATACGTCGAACCCGACGCACCCAGAGCGGCCGGCCGCCGAGTGGGTGGCCGAGAAGCTCGACGAGGTCGGGATCGAGTCGCAGATCATCGAGGCTGCGCCGGGACGGGCGTCGACGATTGCGCGTGTCGAGGGGGCGGATTCCTCCCGCCCACCACTGCTCATTCACGGCCACCTCGATGTGGTGCCCGCCGACGCAAGCGAGTGGTCGGTCGACCCGTTCGCCGGCGAGATCAAGGACGACCACGTCTGGGGACGCGGCGCGGTCGATATGAAGGACATGGACGCGATGACCCTCGCGGTGATCCGCGAGTGGCAACGCGTCGGCCGCCGCCCACCGCGTGACATCGTGCTGGCGTTCCTCTCCGATGAAGAGGCCGGCGGTGTGCTGGGCGCGCACCACCTTGTGGACAACCATCGCGACCTGTTCGCCGAGTGCACGGAAGCGATCAGCGAGGTCGGCGGGTTCAGCGTTTCGCTGAACGAGCAGCTGCGCATCTACCTCATCCAGACTGCGGAGAAGGGCATCAACTGGCTCCGGCTCAAGGCGGCCGGCCGGCCGGGGCATGGCTCGCTCGTCCATCCCGACAACGCCGTGACCCGCTTGGCCGCCGCCGTCTCGCAGATCGGCAGCTATGAATGGCCGATCGTCATCACCGACACCGTTCGCGCGACGATCAACGGTCTCGCGGAGCTGACCGGACAGGATCTCGACCCGGACGACGTGGACTCTTGGCTGCCGCTGCTCGGCGACGCGGCTCGGATGATCGGCGCAACGATCCGCAACACCACCAACCCGACCATGCTCGAGGCCGGTTACAAGGCAAACGTCATCCCGTCCAAAGCCGAGGCAACGATCGATGCGCGGTTCCTCCCAGGGCAGGAGGAGCAGTTGCTCGCCACGATCGACGGCATGCTCGGCGACGACGTGCAGCGCGAGTTCATCGTGCGGGACATCGCCGTAGAGACCAGCTTCGACGGGGCACTCGTCGACGCGATGTCAGCAGCGCTGAGGGCGGAGGATCCGACCGGCCACCCGCTGCCATACCTCATGAGCGGAGGGACGGACGCCAAGTCATTCTCCACACTGGGCATCCGCTGTTTCGGTTTCTCGCCGCTGCTGCTTCCGCCCGACCTCGAGTTCATGTCGCTGTTCCACGGCATCGACGAACGCGTTCCGATCGAAGGGCTGAAGTTCGGCGTCCGGGTGCTCGACCGGTTGCTGGCGAACTGCTGATCGCTGGAACTGTCGGTACGACGTGCCAGTCTGAATGGGTGCTGCTCACCGAGGTTGCTGCCGCGTCCGCGGAGGTTGGGACGACGTCGTCGCGCCTTGCCAAGATCGCCCGGCTTGCGGACGTACTGAAGGCGGCTGCACCCGACGACGTCGCGATCGTCGTCTCGTGGCTGTCGGGGGAGTTGCCCCAGCGGCAGATCGGCGTCGGTTGGGCCGCATTGCGCTCGCTGCCGCCGCCGGCTCAGGCGCCGTCGCTGACTGTCACCGGCGTCGACGCAACGTTCACCGAGATCGGCCGCACGGCAGGCGCCGGCTCACAGGCCCGCCGGGCCGCACTGCTGCGGGAGTTGTTCGAGGCGGCGACGGGAGACGAGCAGACCTTCCTACGCCGCTTGCTGGGCGGCGAGCTGCGGCAAGGCGCATTGATCGGCGTGATGGCCGATGCCGTGGCGCGTGCAGCAGGGCTGCCGGCAGCGGAGATCCGGCGCGCTGCCATGCTCGTCGGTGATCTCCCGGCCGTTGCGGCAGCTGCGCTAGTCGGTGGCGTAGACGCGTTGGCTGATTTCAGGCT
>DATFTS010000458.1:0-1938 GCA_035261645.1 Jatrophihabitans sp.
GGGCTATGACCTGCCCGACTACCCGGAGAAACCGGCCACCGATGAGGAGCGCGACGTCCGGGCACGCTATGACAAGGTCAAGGGTTCGGCGGTCAACCCGGTGCTGCGCCAGGGCAACTCCGATCGTCGCGCGCCGGCGTCAGTGAAGGCGTATGCGAGGAAGCACCCGCATTCGATGGGCGCATGGTCGTCCGACTCGAAGTCGCACGTCTCGACGATGGGCGACGGTGATTTCCGCTCCACCGAGCGATCGGTGACGGTGGATCAGCCCGGCGCGGTCCGCATCGAGCACGTCGGCGCGGACGGCGCGATCACCGTGTTCAAGGAGAAGACGCCGGTGCTCGCGGGCGAGGTGCTCGACGCCTCCGTGATGCGCCGGGCGGCACTTGACGCATTCCTTGCCGCGCAGGTGGCCGAGGCCGAGCAGCAGGGCGTGCTGTTCTCGGTGCATCTCAAGGCGACGATGATGAAGGTTTCCGACCCGATCATTTTCGGCCATGCCGTGCGTGCCGTGGTCGGCGATCTCTACGACCAGTACCCCGACGTCAGCCCGAACGACGGACTCGGCAGCCTGCTCTCGGTGCACCCGGAGGCGAAGGATGCGGTGGCCGCCGCGCTTGGCGCCGGCCCGGCCATCGCCATGGTCGATTCCGATCGCGGCATCACCAACCTGCATGTGCCCAGTGACGTGATCATCGACGCGTCCATGCCGGCGGCGATCCGCTCGTCCGGCCAGATGTGGAACGCCGAGGGCAAGCAGCAGGACACCAAGTTCGTCATTCCCGACTCGTCGTACGCGCCGCTCTACGCCGAGACGGTCGAGCACTGCCGCGTCCATGGCGCGTTCGACCCGGCGACGATGGGCAGCACGTCCAACGTCGGACTGATGGCGCAGCAGGCCGAGGAGTACGGCTCGCACGACAAGACCTTCGAGATCGGCGCGGCCGGTACGGTGCGCGTCGTCGACGAGGCGGGCAACACGCTGCTAGAGCACGCTGTCGAGGCCGGCGACATCTGGCGGATGTGCCAGACGAAGGATGCGCCGATCCGCAACTGGGTCCAGCTTGCCGTCGACCGGGCCCGCGCCACTGGCACGCCTGCGGTGTTCTGGCTGGACGAGACGCGCGCGCACGATGCGGAGGTGCTGAAGAAGGTCCGTCCGGCGCTCGCCGAACTCGACACCGACGGACTGCACATCGAGATCATGGACGTCGCGGCGGCCACCCGGTTCACGCTCGAGCGTGCGCGAGCGGGCGAGGACACGATCTCCGTCACCGGCAACGTGCTGCGCGACTACCTCACCGACCTCTTCCCGATCCTGGAGCTCGGCACCAGCGCGAAGATGCTCTCCATCGTCCCGCTGATGAACGGCGGCGGCCTTTTCGAGACGGGCGCGGGCGGCTCAGCGCCCAAGCACGTTCAGCAGTTCTTGAAGGAGAACCACCTGCGTTGGGACTCGCTCGGTGAGTTCCTGGCGCTGGCGGTGTCGTTCGAGATGCTCGCCGACAAGACCGGCAACACGAAGGCGAAGATCCTCGCGACGACGCTCGACCGCGCGACAGGAACCCTGCTGGAGGAGAACCGCTCACCCTCGCGGCGCGCCGGCGAACTCGACAACCGCGGCAGCCACTTCTACCTCGCGCTGTACTGGGCGAAGGAGCTCGCCGCGCAGACCGATGACCAGGACCTCGCCGCGGCGTTCGCGCCGGTTGCCGAGGCGCTGGCCAAGGGTGAGGACGCGATCGTCGCTGAACTGAACGAGGTGCAGGGCGCGCCGGTCGACATCGCCGGCTACTTCCACCCGGACGAGGCCAACGGCAAGTTCCTGGAGAACGATAAATCGCCGGCGCGCAAAGTCGGCGCGGGCATCGACAACCGTGGCAGCCATTTCTATCTCGCGCTTTACTGGGCGCAGGCCCTCGCTGCGCAGACCAAGGA
>DATFTS010000459.1:0-3167 GCA_035261645.1 Jatrophihabitans sp.
CGGCGGCGGCGATCAGCAGATCCGGCAGGATGTCGACCGGGCCGCCACCTTCCAGGAGTTGCCGGATCACAGCGGCGGCAACCGGGCGCAGCTCCGGCGCGGTGTCCGGGTGGGCAACGACCGGTGCAGCAACCGGCGTGAGCGCGAGCTTCCCTGCGCGGCGAGCCGCGTCGAGCAACGCCGCCGCGTCGAGCAGGGCGGCCGCCGGATCGCTGTCGATGACCTCGGCGTGTACCGCGGCCGGCGCCGGCAACTCAGTGATCGTCAGAGGGCGCCGGGCGATGCCCACAGTCGCCGCGGCCACCAGTTCTCGATAGCTGGTCACAGCGGGACCGCCATCTCGTCGTGCCAAACCGTAAGGGGCCGGAAGCCGTCGGCCGACCACTCGCCGGCGACAACAACCGGGCGGCCGGCGGACACCGCCGCCAGCAGCCAGAGATCACCGCGACCGCGCAGCAGCGGGACGCCGTTACCTGCCGAGTCGGCGAGCTGCCAATCCGGCTCGCCGGGCACCGGGACGCCGCACACCACTGCCGGCCAGTCCGCGAGCCACGGATCCAGGGCCAGCGCGCTGGACCACTCCCCCATCTGCTGCGCGAGATCGAGTCGCACTTCTGGCGTCCCGGCGGCGACCGGCTCGGCGTGCCGGGTACCGATCACGGTGCGCAGCGGTGGCCGACCGGGGTAATAGTGCAGGTCGGCGGCGAGCACTGTGCCCGGAGCCAGCATGGCGTCCGGGTTGCTGCCGAACATCCCCTGCGGATCGAAGGCGAGGACGAGCGCATAGCGGCCGGTTCGCTGCCCGCGGAGGTAGGTGCGGCGCGTCGGGATCGTCGCATCGAGCACGTCGCGCACGCCGATGACAAGCCATTCGTCGGTGGCCGGCGCTTCGGCCAAAACCCTGTCCCGGCTGACCTGGTAGCCGATGTGCGAGCGGACCGTCGCAGCGAGCTCGACTGGCAGCGACTCCAACCGAGCGTGCGCCCGGGCCAACAGGTGCAGCTGGCCGTAGCCGGCGAGCAGCCGCTCGGGCCAGCCGTCGCCGGTCGCCGGGACCGTGCTGAGTCGCCGTAAGCGGGCGGCAACTCCCGGCGCTTGCGCATCAATCATCCGGGCGGCCATCGGCTCGGCGTGCCGGTAGCTGCCGTGAGCGCCGGACAATCCGCTGCGCACCTGGTCACGCAGCCACATCTCCAGCTCCTCCAGACCTGCGCTTACCCGCTGGGCGCGTTGCTCGGCCCGCTTCGCAGCTGCCAGTTCGTCGCGCTCGCCGCGCGGCTTGGCCGTCGACGCCACCGCCCGTTCGGCACGGCTCTGCTGCCATGCGGCGGCGTAGTCGGCCGGCTCGGCCGCGTCGGGCACGGCCCCCGATCCCCACAGCAACAGCAGCGCCATCGCGTGTTTGCACGGGAACTTCCGCGACGGGCAGGAGCAGTTGTACGCGGGAGCGCTGAGATCGACGATCGTCTGGTAAGGCGCCTTGCCCGATCCGGAGCAGAGCCCCCACACGAGCTGCTCGGTGGCTCCGGTCGCGGCCCACGGACCGGGCACCGCCAGCCGGCGAGCAGCCACCGCGGAGGCCGGGTCTGGCGCGAGCACCAGGACCTGGTCAACACTCCACCGGCCGGACACGGCGCCAACGGTAACGGGCCACCCCGACAGTTTCGCGACGTCGACTTCGCCGACGCGCGTGATCAGCCAGCGCGCGCCGCGACTCGCGCCCGGGTCCGATCGCGCTTCTCGACGAAGCGGGTCGCGCGCGCGTCCAACTCGGTGAGGAAGGCGGACAGCTCCTCGCGCGCACGCTCGCCGCGGGGTCCGAGGTCGTCGCGCTCGAATACGCGCCATTGCCGCAGCACCGGCATCACAACCTCGTCATGATGCAGTCGGAGGTCGTAGATGCCTGCGTTGGCGATCACCACGGAGCTGCGGGTGAAATCGGCCATGCCGGCGCCGGGCATGGCGAACCCGACCACCTCGTCGCGGATCGCTTCCATCGCATCGTCGGGATCGAGGTCCAGCGCCGCAGCCATGATGTTCCGGTAGAACACCATGTGCAGGTTCTCGTCGGTCGCGATCCGGGTCAACAGCTGCTCCGCGATCGGGCAACCGGTGGCCCGTCCGGTGTTGCGATGCGACACACGCGTGGCCAACTCCTGGAACGACACGTACGCCACCGCCTGGAGCGCGGTCTTGTCACCAGAGTCGTAGCCGACGCTCATCTGGGCCATGCGCGCCCGCTCCAGCGCCACCGGATCGACGCCGCGCGTCACCACCAGGTAGTCGCGTAGCGCAATGGCGTGCCGCCCCTCCTCCGCCGTCCAGCGGCCGACCCACTGACCCCAGGCGCCGTCCCGGCCGAATCGGGTGGCGATCTCGCGGTGATACGAGGGCAGGTTGTCCTCGGTGAGCAGGTTCACCACCATGGCCGTCTTTGCGACCGGGTCGAGCGGCGAGTCGTCAGGCACCCAGTCCTCGCCGCCGAGGAAGGCGAAGTCGCGCCCGCGGCTCCACGGCACGTAGTCGTGCGGATGCCACTCCTTCGCCAGGCCGAGGTGGCGGTCGAGGTTCTGGGCCACTACGGGTTCGAGCTCGCGAAGCAGATCCATCAGCCGAGGTTACGCCTGCGTAGGTTAAGCCCGGCTTGCCATCACATGTCCGGCTCATCACTCGGTCTTTGGCGCGGTGGTCTTCGCCGCGGTGCTGTCCTGCGACTGTGCGCTGCTGTCGGCGCCGATCCAGACCGACTTGATGTTCATGAACTCGCGCATGCCGAGTTCGGTCAGCTCGCGGCCGTACCCGCTCGACTTGACGCCGCCGAACGGCATCTCCGGGTAGCTCGTGGTCATTCCGTTGACGAAGACCATGCCGGCCTCGACGTCGCGGACGAACCGCTCACGCTCGGCCGGGTCGTCACTCCAGATGTTCGAGCCGAGCCCGAACTCGGTGTCGTTCGCGAGCTCGATCGCCGCATCCAGATCCGGGACGCGGAACAGTGCCGCCACCGGCCCGAACACCTCCTCGCCGTACATCCGCATGTCGGGGCGAACCCCGGTGATGAGTGTCGGCGGGTAGAACCAGCCGGGCCGGTCAAGCCGCTGACCACCGATGATCACCCGCGCACCCTTGTCGACGGCGTCCTTGACGAGCTCCTCGACGTCCTCGCG
>DATFTS010000460.1:0-9741 GCA_035261645.1 Jatrophihabitans sp.
GGCCGGCTGGCGGAGTTCGCCGGCCACGGGTGGGACACCAGCCAGATGATCGATCCGCAAGATCCACGTGCCTACCGCTCGGCGATCCTCGACTGGGCCGAGCCGGGCAAGGACGGGCACGCGGAGATGCTCGACCTGTACAAGCGGCTGCTGCGGTTGCGCGCCGCCGAGCCGGACCTGCGCGCCGCGCCACTTGACACAGTCCGCATCGAGTTCGACGAGGACGCACGCTGGGTGGTCATCCATCGGGGCGCGTTCCGGGTGGCCGTCAACCTGGCCGACCGGCCGCAACCGGTCCCCGCGGCCACCGGTGAAGTCGTGCTCGCGACCGGGCCTGCAACGCCGGGCGACGATGGGCTGATCCTGGGGTCGCAGGCAGCCGCGATCGTCCGAACGGTGATTGGATGAGCGGGTGGCGGACGCGCCGGACGAAGAGGTCCTTTCCTACGGGCGCCACGCGTGGCGCCGCGGGGTGTGGCTGATCCTCGCGGTAGTTACGGCGGTCACCGTCAGCGCACTGCTGGCGATCCGGGCCACAACGCGTCCGGTGGCCGGCAAGGGATTCGTTGCCCCGGCCAGGTCCGAGACTCCGGTGCCAAATCCGTCCGACGTCGTGCGGCCGTGGCCGACGGCGCCGACCGCCTGCGGTGGCCAGACGGAGCTGCCCCAGATCACCAGCGCCCGGGCGAGCGTCCCCACCGGGCTGCGCCTGCTCGTCGCGAACGGCCAGGTGATCCAGTTCGCCTTCGACACCGCGCAGTCGACCCCGATCAGCCTGCACGTGTCCGGCAATCGGCTGCCCGCGCAGGTGGTGAAGGCAGGCTCGACGACCTACGTCTTCGTGGTGTCGTGCGGATTCAGCGTCGCCATTGCCCCGGAACTGATCCGGATCAGCGCCAACGGGGCCATGACCCGTCGATCCATGCCCGTGGATGCCGTCGGCATCCTCAGCGACGGAACCCGCGCGTGGGTGCTCTCGGCGGTCTTCGACCCGCAGGGCCGCAGCCGGCTTATCTCGTTGGACGGCGGGCCCAGCGTGAGACTGCCGAAGTCGTTCTGGCCGCAAGCGGCGACCGGCGGGGCGCTGCTCGGCACCATGGTCGGCAGCGGCGAACGTGTCGCACTCGTCGACCCGTACACCGGCAAGGTCAGACGCCGGCTGGGCGACGGCGTCGCGATGAGTGCGGGTGGCGGCGAGGCGGTGTGGGCGGTCGGCTGCAACCCGGACAACAGCCGGCCGTGCGAGTTGCACGCCCAGGCGGTTTCCGGGGGACCGATCACCACCTACCCGCTGCCGCGTCCGCCCGGCTTCACCGCCGCCCTGATCAGCAACGACGGCCGGCGGCTCGCATTCACCCTCGAAAGGGCTGGCCGCGACCCGCACTTCTCCACGGACCACCCGCTGCCGCCCACGGACGTCGCCGAACTCGATCTGCACTCCGGCCGGCTGAACGTGGTGCCGGACGTCGAGTTGTCGCCGAAGTCAGCGCCCGGGCTGGGGTTCTCACCGGACAGCCGCTGGCTGGTCATCGCGCTCAACGGGCGGCAGAACATCCGCGTCCTGGCGTGGCACCCCGGCCTCGACCGGCCGTATGAATCGGTCCCTGTCGCGGGGCCCGGGCTGGTAGGCCCGTCGATCAGCGTGCTGTCGACGTCCGGCTAGGGCACATCACCCTCGCGATCCCAGCGCTGCGCCCACTCCTCCAGCGAGGCCAGCTCGCGTACCAGCGATTCGCCGTCAGGCGTGAGCCGGTAACCGCCGGGCACGTCTGCCACCAGCCCCGCACCGAACAGTTCGGTCAGCCGGGTCACGAGGACGCTCTGGCTCATGCCGCCCACGGCACGGCGCAGGTCGTTGAACGACAGCTTGCGATCCCGAAGCTCCCACAGGATGCGCAGCGTCCATCTGCGTCCGAGCAGGTCAAACAGCTCGGCTAGGCGTCGAGCTGTTCGGGACTGGCGATCGGGCTGGGTCATCGCTGCTGCGAACTTAGTACCCGCCGCGGTCGCTACTGAATCTCGCCGACGACGATTCCGGGGTCGGGCTCCTCGACTCGCACCACGTCGACCTGTGGCGCGGCTCCGGACTCCGCCTCCCACTGCCGGACGAGCGCCTGGCCGCATAGCCGCGCGGCGTCGTAGTTGTCGAACGGGCCCACCGCGCGCGGCCCGACCAGCTGTTCCCCCTCGTCGGTCAGCACGACCACGAACATCCGCGTCCTCCCTCGAATACCCAACCAAACCTATCAATACGGACGTTCTGCGGGCGCCGGGTCCACGTCCACGACACGCGGCGCGAATTCGCGCGGCGGCGGGCCGAACGCCCTGCGCGCAGCCCGGACGGCGGCCCGAGCCAGCGCCGCGTTCCCGCCCGCGCCGATGACCGCGCCCACGCCGAGTGGCAGTGCCCGGCCGACGAGCAGCACGCCGTGCCGGCCGCCGACGCGCCGAAGCAGCAGCCTGCTGAGTCGTCTGTTCAGCACCGTGATCTTGTCCCGCGGTGTCGCCCGCGCGAGAACATGCGCCCAGTGCGCCTCGGCGGCCGCCACACCGACGTTGCCGCCCTCGAGCGCGGCAGTCCCGCCCTCGCTGACGAGCACCGACATCACCAGCGCACGCCGGACTTCCGGATCGCTCACCGGGATGCCGTAGAGCTCGGCGAGCGCGAGGACGTAGAGCGCGGTGGCCGAGACCAGGGCCGTGAGCTCCGCGGCACCAGACGCGAAGACGACCGCGGTGCCCGCACCGGGCACGGCCGCGGCCACTCCCCAGGCGCCGCCGAGCCCCGTCACCGCGGCAAGGTAGCGACGCTCCAGCTGGCGCACCAGCTCGGCGGGCGTCAGCTCCGGGTGCTTGCGCCGCAGCCGAGCAAGGTAGTTCTGCACGGCCGGGCGTTGGGTCGCCAGTGCGCGGTCAAGGGCCACGTCGAGCGCACGCTCCACGCCGGCAGGCACCGGAATCCGGCGCCTCGGCTTCTTCGCCATGCTGGTCCTCCGCTCGCTGTCCCCGGCCCACAACGCCCCGCTACCTCAATTTAGGGTGTGTGCCCATGAGGGCCCTGCTACCCGAACGCGCCGACGACGTCGATGTGCACGCGTTCTACGCGATCGATTGGGTGGAGCGCGGCGGCGTCCGGGTCAACTTCGTCAGCTCGGCCGACGGCGCCGCGCAAGCCGACGGGAAGTCCGAGGGCCTGCAGACCGAGGGCGACAACCGGGTCTTCAAAGCGTTGCGCGACCTGGCCGACGTCGTGCTGGCCGGCGCCGGCACCGTCACCATCGAGGGCTACGGTGCGGTCAAGTTCCCCGAGCAGCGCAAAGCGATCCGCCGCGAGTACGGGTTGCGCCCCACCTTGCCGATCGCCGTCGTCAGCCGCAGCCTGCGCCTGAATCCGGAGTCGGCCCTGTTCACCGCCGCCCCGCCCGAAGCGCGGACGATCGTGCTGACCTGCGCCAGCTCATCCGCGGAACGGCGCGCCGCTCTGGCCCGAGTGGCTGACGTCGTCGTGTGCGGCGACGACATGGTCGATCTCGCGCAGGCCCGCGAGGAACTCGAACAGCGAGGGCTGACCCGGATCCTGTCCGAGGGCGGCCCGACCGCGTTCTCCTGGATGCTGGTTGCCGGCGTGGTCGACGAGCTGTGCCTCAGCGTCACGCCGCGGCTCGTCGGCCCAGGCCCCACCCGGATCGTCGACGACGGGCCCGTCTGGCCGCCGCCCGTACCGCTGCGCCTCGCTGGTCTACTCGAGGAGGACGGCGCGCTGTTCCTGCGCTACCGCACCGCCTGAACTCCCTAGCCGCACAGCCCGGGGACGATCTCGTCGAGGTTGAAGGTCACCGGCGTCTCCAGTTGCTCGTAGGTGCACGATTCGGGCGTGCGATCGTCGCGCCAGCGCAGGAAGTGCGCGAGGTGCCGGAAGCGGGTGCCTTCCATGTGCTCGTACTTGACCTCAAGCACCCGCTCCGGGCGCAGCGGTACGAACGAGAGATCCTTCGTTGCGTTCCACCGGCTGACGCTGCCAGGCAGTCGCTGACCTTGGTGGGCCTCAGCATCGGCCCATTGCGACCACGGGTGCTGGTCGCCCTCGCGCAGCAGCAGCGGCTCGAGTTCGCCGACGAGCTCGGCCCGCCGCTTGGCGGTGAAGGCGCCGACGACGCCGACGTGCTGCAACTTGCCTTCGTCGTTGTAGAGGCCCAGCAGCAGCGAGCCCACCAGCGGGTGCTCCTCCGTGGACGTCTTGTGCCAGCGAAAGCCGGCGAGCACACAGTCGGCAGTACGGGTGTGCTTGATCTTGAACATCACTCGCTTGTCCTGCTGGTAGGTGATGTCCAGCGGCTTGGCGACCACCCCGTCGAGCCCGGCGCCCTCGAATTCGGTGAACCAGCGCTGTGCCTCGGCCAGATCGGTCGTCGTCGGCGTGAGGTGAATCGTTGAACCGGCGCCGGCGAGCGCCTGCTCCAGCGCGGCGCGGCGTTCGGCGAACGGGCGGTTCGTGTAGTCCTCGTCGCCGAGCGCGAGCAGGTCGAACGCGATGAACGATGCCGGGGTCTTCTCGGCCAGCATGGTCACCCGAGAGTTGGCCGGGTGGATCCGCTGCTGCAGCGCCTCGAAGTCCAGTCCGCCATCGGTGGCGATCACGATCTCGCCGTCGATGACGCAGCGTTCCGGCAGCTCGGCCTTGATCGCCTCGATCAGTTCCGGGAAGTACCGGGTCATCGGGCGTTCGTTGCGGCTGCCTAGTTCAACCTCGTCGGCGTCTCGGAAGATTAGCGACCTGAAGCCGTCCCACTTGGGCTCGTACGAGGCGCCGGGCGGAATCGAGGGCACCGACTTCGCGAGCATGGGCGCGACCGGCGGCATCACGGGCAGCTGCATGGGCCTATCCTCTACCGGACCCGCCCGCTGACCATCGCGCAGACCCCCCAGGAGCTCTCGTGGCCGCAAGCCGAGAGGACCCGAACGCCGAGCGCCCCAGCCCTCGGCCGCGCTCTGGTCAGCAGCCCAACGGGTCGCTGACGCGCGTCGGCCAGCCGGGCACGCAGGTCGTTTCCTCGGCCGGCGCAGCGATCGTCACTGCCGCTCGGGTCGGGCGCCTCCTGGGCCGGGCCGGCTGGCGGATCGCCAAGCAGTTGCCCGGCGTCGCCCTGGTGGAGCAGCAAGCGCAGCGGCTGCGGCATGCGGCGGCCGCAGAACTGCTGCGCCTGCTCGAGATGCCGCAACAGTTCGTCGGCACGGCGAGTCCGGAAGAGCAGCGCGTGATGATGCTCGTGCAGAACGCGAACAGCGATCCGGCTCCGCTGCGCACCGCGATGAGCGAACTGCTCTCCCGCGCCGGAGACTCCTCGGCGGGCAGGAGCAAGGAGTACCTGTTCGGCACGATCGTCAGCCAGCTCGTGCCGGACGAGGCGCGCATCCTTGCCGCGCTCGCCGGCGGCAAGCAGTTCGCGGTGGTCGACGTCGTCGCCAAGCCGGTTGGGCGTGCCGCCCGGACGATACTGGCGAACGCTTCGCAGCTCGGCACGCTGGCCAGCGTCGCGCCGGCCCGCAACTCCGCGACGTACCTGACCCGCTTGCACGCACTCGGGCTCGTCGAGTTCGGTCCCGCAGCAGACGAGCTCGCCGACAACTACGAGAAGCTCGCCGTCGACTCGGCGGTGCAGGACGCGCGGGTGACGATCGAGCGCAACAAGATGGGCAGTGCGAAATTGATCCGCAAGACAGTGGTCCTTTCGTCGCTCGGCCGCGACTTCTGGCTGGCGTGTGCACCGGAGGGCATGAGCCGGACCACCTGATCCACAACCACCTCAGCCGGCGCAGGTACGGTGCAGTGTGCCCCTCTTGTCGCGTATCAGGCCGCGGCTGCGCGTGATCCTTGCGGCGGGGGCGATCTCGGTGCTGGCGGCAGGTTGCACCGCACCAACTCTGACCGGGCACGGTCGGACGGGAGTCTCCCCCGCGGCGCCGGGCGCACCGGCCACCTCGGCGGCCACCGTCCCACCCACGCCGGCGCAGCCGCTCGCCCAGTTCGCCGACTGCCGCTCGGCGATCGACGTGAACGCTCTCGGTCTGCCGACCCAGCGTGCGGCCAAGCTCAGCTTCGGCTGCGCGCGCATCGACGTACCGCTGAACTACGCCGACCCCACCGGCAAGAAGATCTCGCTGGTGCTGCTGCGCATCCACGACAGTGACAACACTGCCCACACCGGCTCGCTGTTGGTCAACCCGGGCGGGCCAGGCGGCTCAGGCGTCAACCTCGCACTCGGCATCCTCGGCAACGTTTCCGACGCGCTGCTGACCCACTTCGACCTGATCGGCTTCGACCCACGCGGCGTGGGGCTGTCCACGCCGATCAAGTGTCTGAGCGACGCCGAGAAGGACCGGATGAACGCCCTGTCGCCGGACGTGCTGACCCCAGCCGGCTTTGCCCTCGCCCAGCGCACCGCCAGCAAGGTCGCCAACGCGTGCAACGCCACCTACGGCAAGGACCTGGCCCAGTACAACACGGTGCAGACCGCGCGAGACATGGACCAGATCCGGCAGGCCGTCGGCGACAGCAAGATGAACTACCTCGGCTTCTCCTACGGCACCGAGCTCGGGGCGCAGTACATCCACCTTTTCCCGCACAACGTGCGTGCGGCGGTTCTCGACGGGGCCGTCGACCCGCTGACGAACGACATCACGACGTTCGCGAACCAGGTCAAGGGCTTCGAGGATGCGTTCGACCAGTTCGCCACCTGGTGCGACGAGCACAGCCCCTGCCGCGACCTCGGCAATCCGCGCCGGGCAGTCCATGACATTGCCGCGCGGGCCTCCCGCTCACCCCTTCGGAGCTCGCAGCCGGGCGAGACCCGCACCGCCACCAGCTCGATCGTCTACACCGGAGTGCTGTCGGCTCTCTATTCGCAATCGGAGTGGCAGTCGCTCGGGCAGGCGCTGCTCGATGCCCGCAACGGCGACGCAGCGGGACTGTTCCGGCTGGCCGATTCCTACAACGAGCGGTTCAACGGGCACTACACGAACATCGCCGACGCCAACCTCACGATCAGCTGCAACGACTCCAAACCGGGACCGAGCGACGCGACGATCCGGCAGACTGCGCTGTCTTGGGCGAAGCGCTTCCCGCTGTTCGGCGTGTGGAACGCCGACGGACTGTTCTCCTGCCAGCCGTGGCAGCCGGTGCGCACGATCCCGCCGCTTCCCACGGCGCCGAACACGCCGCACAAGATCCTCGTCGTCGGCAACTTGCACGATCCCGCAACGCCGTACCAGGGCGCGAAGGATCTCGCGAGGACGCTCGGCAACGCGCAGCTTCTCACCTGGGACGGCGAAGGGCACACGTCCTATCTGCAGGGCAGCTCGTGCGTCGACCACGCCGTCGACAACTACTTGATCACGCTCAGCGTGCCGGCTGCCGGAACGACGTGCCCACGATGAGCGAGCCGACGCTCGACGTCGATACTCCACCGGGTGACGTGCAGGCGGTCGCCCTGGTGCTCCACGGCGGCCGCGCAAAGGGCACGTCCCCTGTTCGCCCGACGCAGCTCGCGGTGCTGCGGATGGCACCGTTCGCGGCCTCGCTGCTGCGCGCCGGGCGCAGCCACGGGCTGGCAGTCGCGCGGCTGCGCTATCTCGTCCGCGGCTGGAACGGCGATCAGCGCTCACCCGTGCCTGACGTGCAATGGGCGCTCGATCGGCTCAGCGAGTGGTACCCCGAGCGCCCGGTGGCGCTGATCGGGCATTCCATGGGCGGGCGGGCCGCGGTGTACGCCGCCGGGCATCCGGCGGTGAGCGCCGTGGTCGGGCTGGCTCCGTGGATCGAGCGGGGCGACCCGTACCGCCAGGTGGCCGGACGGGACGTGCTGGTGGCGCACGGCAGCCGGGACCGCATGACGAGCGCACGGGGCTCGCAGGCGTGGACGCAGGTGGCGGGCGAGGTCGCCAAGTCGGCCAGTTACGTCTCGATTAACGGCGAAGGTCACGCCATGGTGCGGCGGGCCCGGCTCTGGCACCGGTTGACGACGAGCTACGTCCTTGCTGTGCTGTGCGGCATCGCTCCGTCGGGTACCGACGAATCACCCGCTGCGAATCTGGTAGCGAAGGTACTTGCGGGCGACACGGCTCTCGTCGTCTGATTCGAGTAAAAATTCCAGTACAACCTGGTACCGAGGAGTTGAGATGACTTCCACCCGGCGCTCACAGCCGCTCCACGCCCCGCGCCCGGTGGATCCTCAGCGCTGGCCGGACGTCGCGACCGTGCCGTCCCGCCCGGTCCGGGCCGTCATCGCGCGGCGGCTGTTCCGGCAAGCGGTGGCCCGCATCCCGCTGCGAGTCGTCGAGGCCGGCGGCAGCTGGTACGGCGCCGGAACCGGCCGCGACCCGGTGATGCGCCTCGAGCGGCCGGACGCGTTCTACCAACGCCTGGGCAACAGCGGCACCATCGGCTTCGGCGAAGCCTTCATGGCCGGCGACTGGAGCACCGACGACCTGCTAGGCGTCCTCACCGCATTCGCCAGCCGGCTGCGCGAACTGGTGCCAGCGACGCTGCAACGGCTGCGGCACGCCGTGCTCAGCCGCCAGCCTGGTCACCACGACAACACGATCGAGGGCGCGCGGCAGAACATCCACCAGCACTACGACCTTTCCAACGACCTGTTCGCGCTGTTCCTCGATGAGACGATGACCTACTCGTCCGCCGTCTACTCAGCCGACCCGGCGAACTCGCAAGACACACTCGCCGACGCGCAACGCCGCAAGATCGACCGGCTGCTCGATCGCGCGGGCGTCGGCGAAGGCACCCGGCTGCTCGAGATCGGCACCGGATGGGGCGAGCTGTCGATACGCGCCGCGGCCCGCGGCGCGCGGGTGACCACGATCACGATCTCTACCGAACAGGCAACTCTTGCCAGGCAGCGCATCGACGCGGCCGGGCTGGCGGATCGGATCGCGGTCGAACTGCGCGACTACCGCGAGGTCAGCGAACGTTTCGACGCGGTGGTCAGCGTGGAGATGATCGAAGCGGTGGGCGCCAACCACTGGGACGAGTACTTCACGGCCATCGACCGCGTGCTCGTGCCCGGCGGGCGAGTCGGCCTGCAGGCGATCCTGCAGGACGACCGCACCGTGCAGGCGACGAAGGACACCTACACCTGGATCCGCAAGTACATCTTCCCGGGCGGGCAGTGTGCATCCCTCGAGGCGATCCAGCGGACCCTCGCTGCCCACACGGCTTTGACGATCACCGACCGGTTCAGCTTCAACCAGCACTACGCGGAGACCCTGCGCCGGTGGCGCACCCGCTTCGAGGAGCGCGCGGCGGAGGTCGATGCGCTCGGTTTCGACGAGACGTTCCGGCGCATGTGGTCGTTCTACCTCGCCTACTCCGAAGCAGGCTTCCGCGCCGGTTACCTTGACGTGCAGCAGATCACCCTCGTCAAGCGGTAGGGGCGCTGCCCGCAAAGCCACTCGAGGCTGCCGGATACGGTGAGCCGTGATCACGGTCGTCCTCGGGTTGGCTGCCGCCATCCTGTACGGCGTCGGAGACTTCGCCGGCGGCATCGCGTCGCGCCGGTACACGGCCATCACCGTCCTCCTCCTCAGCTACCCGGTGGGCGCGGTCCTCATGGCTGTACTGCTGCCGGCGTTCGGCGGTCACCCCGACCTGCGCTCCGTGCTGTTCGGCGTCGCGGGTGGCGCCGCAGGGCTCATCGGCGTCGTCCTGATGTACAGCTTGATGACGGTGGC
>DATFTS010000461.1:0-13147 GCA_035261645.1 Jatrophihabitans sp.
GGTCAGGCCCATATCGGCTAGCGCGCCAACCATGCGGGTCACCTGCTCGGCGGGCACGATCCCGTCGAACGGACAGACGAACGCGGTCGCCAGTGCGCCGACGATCCGGGCGTCGCTCTCGGATCGGAGCAGATCGACGACGGCCTTCGCCTCAGCGACGCCCTCTTGGACGGAACGGTTCGTGTTGGCCTGGCTGTGGCCCTCGGTGCAGGACAGCACGATGCGCACGTCTGTCACGCCGGCAGCAAGTGCACGGTTGGCCCCGCGCAGGTTCGGCACGAGGGCGATGAGTTGGATCTCCGGATCCGGCTGCACCGACTCGAACAGCGCCTGCGCATCGGCCATCTGCGGCACCAGTTTGGGGTGGACGAACGAGCCGAGTTCGAGCGAACGGACGCCGGCTGAGATCAGCGCTCGGTAGATCGCCAATTTGCTCTCGGTCGGCACGATGTTCGGCTGGATCTGCAGGCCGTCGCGCAATGCAACATCGGTGATCGTGACGTGTTCTGGCCAGCTCATGATCAGACCACCTTTCGAGCCCGCAGGGCGGAGATTTGTTCGTCACTCAAGCGCAGCATCCCGGTCAGGATTTCGTCGGTGTGTTCGCCCAGTTCGGGACCGAGCCAGCCGACGCGACCAGGCTGCTGCTCCAGGCGCGGCACCACCCCTGGAAACAGCACCGATTCGGTCGCTCCGGGCTCGACCTCGACCTCCAACTCGAGGATCATGCCCCGCGCGAGGAACTGCGGGTCCTTCGCTATGTCAGGCGCGGCATAGATCGGGCCGGCCGGCACGAGCGCGGTCTTCAACAGCTCAAGTGCCTCGCTCAACGTCTTTGTCGACGCCCACGCCGCAATTGCGTCATCGAGCAGCTGGGCGTGCTCGGCACGGCCGGTGTTGTCGCGGAGCCGGTCGTCGGTGGCCAGGTCGCCGCGGCCGATCATCTGCATCAGTCGCGGGTAGACGGCGTCGGTGTTACCGCCGATGACCACCCACTGCCCATCGGCACAGGCGTAGGTGTTCGACGGCGCGACGCCTCTGATCGCGGTGCCGGTGCGCTCGCGCACAACGCCGTACGCGGAGTAGTCGGGGACCGTCGACTCCATGACCGAGAGCACCGCCTCGGTCAGTGCCACGTCGACGGTCTCGCCGAGGTGCGCGCGGCCTTGCTCGCGCGCGAGCAGTCCCATCAACGCGCCGATGACGCCGTAGAGGCCGGCTAGCGTGTCGCCGATGCTGACGCCCACTCGCGTCGGGGCACGGTCCGGATACCCGGTCACGTAGCGCAGCCCGCCCATCGCTTCAGCCACCCCGCCGAAACCGGCAAGATCACGGTGCGGTCCCGTCTGCCCGTAACCGGATATGCGGACGATGATGAGCTGCGCATTCTGTCGACGCAGCTCGTCGATCGAGAGGTTCCACGACTCGAGCTTGCCGGGGCGGTAGTTCTCGATCAGCACATCGGCCTGTGCCGCGAGCTGCCGGACGAGGTCCTGCCCCTCCTCGGTGCGGATATCGATGGTGATCGACTTCTTGTTGCGTCCCAGCGTGCGCCACATCATCGAGGTCTGGCCTCGGAACAGCCGCCAGTGCCGCACCTGATCCCCGACTCCAGGCTGCTCGACCTTGATGACCTCGGCACCGAAGTCGCCGAGCAGGCGCGCGGCGGATGGCGCGGCAACGTAGTTGCCCAGTTCGAGTACTCGAACGCCGCTAAGCGCGCCGCCGACTCCCACCGGGTCCACGCGCACCTCCGAGATCGCCATTATATGGGACATTGACGTCCGTATTGTGGAACAGATTACCGTGTAGCAAAGGCCCGCATCAAGACCGCGGTACGAACTTGATCGCGCGCCGAGCCGCGCGAACTCCCTAGCGAGTTGTGGCGCCGCGCCTCCTGCGCACGATCTGCGAGAACGACACGGCGAGGATGAGAGCGCCCCCGTAGAAGAGGTTCTGGACGTAGCTCTGCGCGCCCAGCAACTGCAGACCGGTGATGCCGGTGACCAGGAAGTACACCGCGATCACCGTGCCCCAGGCGTTGAAACGGCCCGGGCTGATGGTGGTCGCGCCGAGGAACGCCGCCGCGAACGCCGGCAGCAGCAACTCCAGGCCGGAGGTTGGTCCGGCCGAACCCGACGTGCCGGTGTAGAGCACTCCGCCGAAAGCAGCGATCAGCCCGGATGTCATCAGCGCACCCCAGCGGACGGCGCCGACCCGGATGCCGCTCAGCCGCGCCACGTCGCGGCTGCGGCCGACGACGAGCAGCCGGCGTCCCACCGGCGTGTAGCGGAACACGTACCAGATGATCAACGCAAGCGCTATCGCGTAGTAGAACTCGAGCGGCACGTTGAACAGCCGCCAGATGATCACCGGTTTCACCAGGCTGGTGGAGATGCCGCTGATGGTGTTCGAGGCGCTGATCCACAGCACGAGGCCTGAGATGAAGGTGCTCATGCCCAGCGTCACGATCAGGCTGTCAACCTGCAGCAGCACCACGAAGAAGCCGTTGATCGCGCCGACGACCAGGCCTGCGAGCAGCGCCACGACGATGCACCAGCCGATCGGCCAGTGATGGTTCACGTTGAGGATCGCGATCAGCATGCTGGACAAGCCGACCACCGACGCCACGGAGAGGTCATAGTCGCCGCCGGTCAGGACAAGGACGAGGCCGAGCGTGACGACCACCAGGACGGCCTGGGAGGCGAGGATCGACGAGAAGTTCGCCTGGGTGAGGAACGTGTTCGGCTTCAGGATGCCGAACACGACGATAACGACGACCCACGCGATCGGCAGTGCACACGCCTCCAGCACCTTGCCGCTGAGCCAGCGCCGTTCCTCGTGCTCCTGCCGACCCTTTTTCAGCGGTACGGCCTGCGCCTTCTCGTCGATTGTCATTCCGTCTGCCCTTTCGCGGACACGTCGAACGAGCCGAGCCCTTCGATCGGTGTCGATACCGTCGCAGCAACGCCTGCGGAGCTGCGCAAGCAGAAGTCCGTGATTCGTTCCTTCGTCACCTCGTCGCCGGTCAGGAACCCGACGAGCTCACCACGAGCGATGACGCCGACGCGGTCACAGATCGCGGCTAGCTGCTCGTAATCCGAGCTGGCGCAGATGGTTCCGTTCGAGGCGGCGCCCGAGCCGCGGATCATCGACCAGATCTGCTGCCGCGCGCCCACGTCCACACCTTGCGTTGGTTCGTGCAGCAGCAACACCGACGGCACGACCTGCTGCCATTTGGCCATCATGGCCTTCTGCTGGTTGCCCCCCGAGAATGCTCCGTAGTCCAGCTCGGGACGCGGCGGGCGCACGTCGTAGGACGTCATCGCGGCGCGGACGTCGCGGTCGAGTTCGCGCTGGCGCAGCAGGCCGGTCCGAAAGTACTTGTCGAGGACGAGCAGGCTGACGTTTTCCGCCGCGGTGAGCGACGGAATGCTGCCGTTGCGCTGCCGATCACCGGGCACGAGCGCGATGCCGTGCCGCATCGCGGCGTGCGGATCCAGCGCGGCCAATGGAATGTGCTTCTCACCGATCCGGAGTTCTCCCCCGTCGGCCGAGATCGCGCCGAACAACGCGTACACGACGTCCTCGTACCCGGATCCGACCAGACCCGTCAGACCCAGCACCTCGCCCGCGTGCAGGTCGAAGGAGATTCCGCGCAGCATCGGCGTCGCCAACTGCCGCACCTGCAGCAGTACCGGCGTCTTTGCCACCTCCAGATGTGCGCCCCCTGGCAGCATGTCCTCGAGGTCGTGGCCGATGATCAGTCGAACCAGGTCCTTCGGTGACGTCGCCGCGGTGCTCACCGTCCCGGCACGCCGTCCATCACGCAGGACGGTGATGCGGTCAGTGATCTCACGAACCTCATCAAGGTCGTGTGAGACGAACAGGACGCTGGAACCGCTCGCCGCAATCTGTCGGACGAAGTTGAACAGCAGCGCGACTTCGTGCGCCGGCAGGAAAACCGTCGGCTCGTCGAGCACCAAAAGTGTGGGCCGTTCGTCGGCAGACGTACGCAGTCCCTCCAGCGCCCGGACGATGGCGAGCAGCGCGCGGTCGACCGGGCGGATGTCGTCGACGGCCACAGACGGATCCAGCCGCAGGCCGTACCGCTTGAAGATCTCCCGGGCCCGGCGCTCGTTGCGTGACCACGAGACGAAGAACCGCTTCCGTGCGGCGGCGATCTCGCCCATGAACAGGTTTTCGGTGACGCTGAGGCCCGGCACCAGCCCGAGATCCTGATGCACGAACTCGAAGCCGAGCGCTCGAGACTGACCGGGCGGCAGTGGCAGCGGCGCATCGGTGCCGTTGACGCTGAGTTCTCCTGCATCCGGCGCGTGGTAGCCGGCGAGGATCTTGATCAGGGTCGACTTGCCCGAACCGTTCTCCCCGAGAAGGCCGTGGACCTCCCCGGGGAGAACCGTCAGATCGACGTCGTCGAGTGCAAGAGCACCACCGAAGCTCTTCGTCAGGCCACGCACGGTCAGCAACGGTGGGACGTCGCTAACCGTCATCGCTGTCTCCGGTCGTCTCGCCGTGCACTCTATTGCGGTTCTAGCTCAAACCCCACAGTTTGAGATACCCGTCTTTCAACGCAGACCCGTATCCCTTACCGGTCACCGGCGGCGTGCCGGCGTCGTTCACGTTCGACGAGTCCCAGATGCGGATCGGGGTTCGCTCGGGAACGATCGGCTTGCCGAGCAGTACCCGGAACATCTGGTCCATGTCCGCGTAGCCGATACCGATCGTGTCCTCGCCGACGTCCATGGCGGCGATGTTCTTGTCCTGGATGTCTTTGAGGACGAACGTCGAGCCGTTGTAGCTGACGACCTTCACCGAGCTTGCCTTGCCGGCGGTCTGAACGGCCGGAACCGCCCCGGCGACCATCGCGTCGTACAACGGGTAGACGTAATTGATCGACGGGTCCTTGTTGAGCGCCGACTGCACCTCGCCCTGCACCTTGGTGTTCCAGTCGGACACCGGGATGTTGATCACCGAGGACTTGCAGCCGGAGCACTGGGTCTTCAGCTCGTTGGTGACCACCTGCACCGTTGCCGGGCTCGGAAGCACGTCGGCCCCTCCGATGACGAGGACGTTCGCCTTCGCGCCGGAGTCCTGGATGATCCAGTCGGCGGCCGCCTTGCCGGCTACGTTGAACGGCGCGGTCACCAGGGCGGTGACGCCGGCCGCGCAGCCCTGGCACGCAGGCGGGTTCGGTGACGAATCGTCGTAGAAGTGCGTCACCAGCACCGGGATGTGCGCCTTTTTCGCCGCCTGCAGTTGCGGCTGGAGCACGCGGGGGTCGGGTGCCGTACTCAGCACGATGATGTCCGGCTTCGCCGTCAGGGCAGCGTTCATGCCCTGCACCCACTCAGCCGGCGTTCCCTGGTTCGGGTACAGCGTGTACTTCATGCCCACCTGCTGGGCGACCGACTTCATCGTGTCCTGGATGCTCTGGTTGAACGGGTTGGGCACCAGCGGAATCACGAACATCGATTTGCCCTTGAGCGACGACACGTCGATCTGCGGCCCGGGCGCGGTGAAGGTCGGCAGGCCCTTGTACTTCTCTACGTTGGCGGTCACCGAGGCCGGGATGTTCGCCCCCGCTCCCGAACTCGACCCGCCGCCACCGCCGCCGCTGGTGCCTGGCCCCGAGCCGGAGCTGCACGCGGTGGCAACCGCCATCACTGCGGCCGCCACTCCCACCAGCGCTGAGCGACCCGCAAGCTTGTTAACCGTCACCGTACCTCCTAGATCCGTTGCCGTCGCTGTATGGGGAGAGACACGAGATCCGCAGGAAACACAATGTGCTGGCGATCCGAAATATGGATCGCGGCCTTCCGAATGTTGGAACGATAGTGCGCACGCGACGAGCCGCGCAAGAGACGTTGCGCAACTGCAACGCGGCCGCTTGGCCGGCCGGACGAAATGACCTCCGTCGACCCGGTTTGCCGGCCGAGCGACCTCAGCCGGCCCGGCCCTCCACGAACTGGCCGGCGTGCTCGGGCCCGACCCACTCGCCGGCAAGAGTCAGCACCGATCCGCGCAGCACGGTGGCGTGCAGGCGGGCGTTGAAGGTCCAGCCTTCCCAGATGGAGTAGTCGCAGTCGGAGTGCAGATCCGACAGTGCTATCGCCCGCGGAGTGCGCGTGTCGATCACCGCGAAGTCGGCGTCCGAGCCGATCGCGATCGTGCCCTTGCGCGGATAGAGGCCGAACAGCTTGGCGGGTGTCTCTGCGGTCAGTCGCACGTACTGCTGCGCGGTGATCCTGCCCTTCAGCACGCCTTCGGAGTAGAGGTACTCCATCCGCGTCTCAATGCCGTTGTGTCCGCCCGGGACGTTGTCGACCAGATCGCCGGACACCTTCGCCGCGCGCGGGATCGTGAGATCGTCCGACGCCACCGTATCGAGGCCGCCGGATGCAATCGCAGCCCAGAGCGCGTCCTGATCACTTTGATATTTCAACGGCGGGTAGTTGTGGAACCTCTGGTAGTCAGGCTGCTGGTACATCTGGGACGTGTACGCCAGGTAGTTGTGCAGCACCTCGCCATACACGGCCGCGCCGCGTCGCTTCGACTCGCCGATCGCCGCGATTCCGGCTTCCGAGGACACATGGACGACGTACAGCGGGCAGCCGCTTCGCTCGGCGAGCAGGGTCATGCGCCGGATGGCCGCTTCCTCGGCGAGGATCGGCCGCGCCAGATGGATGTTGCGCCCCGTCTCCCGGCCGGCCGCGTACAGCCGATCGACGTTCAGCCCGATGATGCAGTTGTCCTCGCAGTGCACCATCACCGACCCGCCGGCGGCTGCGGCCTTCTCCATGACGCCGAGGATCCGTCCGTCGTCGGAGAAGAGGTCGCCCGACGCCGAGCCGGCCGAGAAGGTGGTGAACATCTTCAGCGACGGCGCGCCGCCCGTGACGACGTCCGGGATCTCGTCCATGGCCGCAAGCGGCACGTGGCCGGTCACCATGAGGTGCAACGCGTAATCGACGTGCGGAGCCCCCGATTTCAACTCGCCCAGCTTGTCCTGCACGGCTTGGATCGGGCTCTGCGCGCCGTGCTGCAGCCCGAAGTCGATAAACGTCGTGGTGCCGCCGAATGCGGCCGCGCGCGATCCGGACGCCGACGACTGCGCGCGCAACGCGTCCGTCAGCGAGATGTCGAAGTGGACGTGTGAGTCGATTCCGCCCGGGACGACCGTCATGGAACGGGCGTCGACGACCTGCGCGGCGTCGGACGGCAACGCCCCAGGTGCGGCCAGCAGCACCACCTGGCCGTCCTTCACGCCGATATCGACGCGTCCGATCGACGATCCGGTAACCACTGTGCCGCCGACTACGGCGAGATCTAACATGGCAGCTCCGTTGATCGATTGCCGGTTCACCGGGGTGCGCGGTCAAGCTAGCTTGTCGAGCAGACACGCAACAAGCACGGGAGTGAGGCTGAATGTCGCGTCGTCCCGCGTCGCTGCATCACTGGGACCCCGGCGAGGTGCCGCTCGAGGCGAAGCCGGAGTCGCAGGCGGATATCGCCTACCGCAGGATCAAGCGCGCCGTCCTGGAAGGGGCGTTGCCCCCTGGGACCCAGGCTGCCGAGCAGCAGATCGCGGTGCGCCTGGGCATGAGCCGCACGCCGGTGCATCAGGCAATCGTCCGGCTGGAGCAGGAGCGCTGGCTAGAGCTCTCGCCGCGGCGCGGCATTTCCATAGCGCCGATCGACCCGGACGAGATGAGCCAGATCTACCAGATTCTGATGGCGCTGGAGGGAACGGCGGCCGCCAACCTCGCCCGACGCCCGCGCGGTGCGGCGGATGGCGTGGACGAGCTGCTGCATGCGGCGAACGCGGAGTGTGTCGCTGCGCTGGAAGCCGGCGATCTGCCCGCCTGGGCCGAAGCCGATCACCGGTTCCACACCGCGCTGGTTGAGAACAGCGGCAACATGCGGCTCGTGCAGCTGGTTGAGTCGGTGGCCGAGCAGGCGCACCGTGCCCGGCTGCTGACCGTGCGGCTGCGACCGCTCCCGGTCACCTCCAACGCCGACCATGACGCAATCATCGCCGCGATCGAGGGCCGCAAGCCCGCGTCGGCGCGACGTGCGCTGGAGGCGCACCGTCAGCGCGGCATCGACACGCTGGTCCCGATCCTGCGGGCCATGGTGCCCCGACCGACCTCGTTGCTCTAGCGGCGTTCTTCCATGCAATCTTGCGTACCAGAATTGGCCGGGGCTAGGGTCGGCTCGTGTCGTCGAGTCAGTACGCGATCGCGGTCATGCCAGGCGACGGCGTCGGCGTCGAGATCATCGAGATGGCGCGCAGGGTCCTCGACACTGCTTGCCCGCGGCACGACATCGAGTTGCACTACCGCTATTACGAAGCGGGCGCGGCGTTCTACGCGCGCACCGGCGTAGGCATCACCGACGACGACCTGGAAGCCGTCGGCCAGGACGACGCCGTGCTCTTCGGTGCGATGGGGCTGCCCGAGGTCCGCCGTCCGGACGGCACCGAGGTCGCCCCGCAGCTCGACCTGCGCGAGCGGTACCGGCTGTTCGCCAGTCTGCGTCCGGCGCGCATGTTCCACGGCGTGCGCCGAACGGTCACCGCGCCACGTGCGGACATGTTGGTGATCCGGGAAACCACCGAGGGCCTCTTCGCCGGACGCCACGACGCCGCGTCGACCGATCCCGACAGCGAATCGGACCGGATGACGATCACCCGCGCGACCAGCGAGGAACTGTTCGAGCTGGCGTTCAGCCAGGCTGCCGCACGACGCGAGCGCGGTGGACCGGGCCGGGTGACACTGGTGGACAAGTCCAACGTGCTGAAGAGCAACGCGTTCATGCGTGCCGTGTTCGACGAGGTGGCGGTGCGCCATCCGGACATCGAGGCGCGCCGGCTCTACGTGGACGCCGCCGCCATGCTGATGGTGGTCGACCCGGAGCAGTTCGACGTGGCGGTCATGGAGAACTCGTTCGGCGACATCCTGTCGGAGTTGGCCGCCGGGGTGGCCGGCGGGCTGGGCCTGGCGCCGTCGGCCGACGTCGGGCGCGACCACGCCGTCTTCCAGCCCTGTCACGGCAGCGCGCCGACACTGGTCGGCAAGAACCTGGTCAATCCGATCGGGATGATCCTCTCCGCGGCGATGATGCTCGACTGGCTCGGCCAACGCCGTGACGACGCCGGCGCTCGTTCGGCCGCGCGCTCGATCGACGACGCGGCCGCGGCAACCCTGGCGAACGGCATCGGCACCCCCGACGTTGGCGGCAGTGCCGGCACCGACGAGGTGACCGCGGCGATCGTCAAAGAGCTGGCGCAGCAATAGGCGTGTGACCGCTCAGGTCGTGCGCTGGCGCACCCAGCTCACCGTGAGCGCCGCAAGCATGAGCGCGACTGCGACGTAGACCCCGGCCTCGACGGTCTGGAAGTGCCAGAAGCGGCTCTCGGGCTGGTAGGAGACCCAGCTCGCGTAGTGATGGCGGCTCATCCACGCCCGGAACTGGTCGGACGTGCCGACGCCGGCCGCACGTGCTCGGGTGAGCAGCAGTCCCTCGTCCAGATGATGTCCCGCGGCGTCTTGTGTCCAGCTGCTGACGACCCACCCGCCCTTTGTGATGAAGCTGGCGTTCTCGGGTGTACTGATTGGCTTCTCGATCAGCGGACGGACGAACACGACGGTCGGCCACACGACCGCCAGCCAGGTGGCGGCAGTCGCAGCCATCGCGGGCACCGTGCGCCGGATCAGCGCTCCCAGCAGCCCACCGAGCATGAAGCCGAACAGCGTTCGGGCCGCGAACACGATGCCGGTGACCTCGTAGGCCTGCCCGCCGTCCATCCGTCCCATCAGCGGCTGGAACGGTGTGAACCACCACCCGAACATCACCGAGAACGCGAGCGCCAGACCGGTGAGCACGGCGCCGAGCAGGACGAGCTTGACCACGATCCACGAGACGCGATGCCGGCCCTGCGTCCACGCGAAGCGGAAGGTGCCGGACTCGAGCTCGCGGGCGACCAGCGGTGCGCCCACGAATACCCCGAGCGCGCCGGGCAGGAACTCGAGGAAGCGAGGCAAGAACTGCGCCCAGCCCTGATAGTGCTCGGTGAAGACCGTGACGGGCACCTGGCAGGCCGGCGCGGTAAGCCTGCCGCAGCTGCTCACGCCGAAGCGGACGTAGTCGCGGTGCATCGCCAGGCCGTTGAAAAGCATGAGGAGGCTGAACCCACCCAGCAGCGCCACCACGCCTGCCAGCGCGATCCGGTGCTGGCGCCAGGTGACCCATGCCAGGCCACGCAGCCGGGGCAGCCGCCAAGCCGGATGAGCCCGCATCGTCGCCGCGGTCATGCCGACATCACATCGCTATCTGTCCGGCGCGGACCAGGTAGCGCCGTGGCCTGTGGCGAGCGCAGATAGCACAGCACCAGCTCTTCGAGGTTCGTCTCCTGTACCTGCCAGCCCGCCGGCGCGAGGTCCGTGCAGCGCACCAGTAAGCGGCTCTGCTTGGTGCCACGAGATTCGTGGACGACGGGCAACGCGGTGGCGATCTCGCCCGCCTGGTCGGTGGGCCCGGTGAGCACCCGGTGGCCGGCGAGCAGTTCGTCGACACCTCCGGCAACCTGCACCGTCCCGGCCGCGAGCACGATCAGGTAGTCGCACACCCGCTGCAGTTCCGCGACGACGTGCGAGGACAGCACCACCGAGATGCCGCGTTCGGCGACGGCAGCCATCAACCCCGCCATGAAGTCGTGCCGCGCAACCGGGTCGAGCCGCGCCACCGGCTCGTCGAGGATCAGCAACTCGGGATGCCGCGCCAGTGCCACCGCCAGTGCGACCTGTGCCTGTTGCCCGCCGGACAGCGTGCCCACCCGCCGGCGCAGCGGGATGCCTAGCTCGGCGAGGCGGGTACGTGCCTCTGCCTCGTCGAAGTTGGCGCTCAAGTTGCCCACCAACCGCAGCGTGTCGGCCACGCTGAGGTAGGAGTAGAGCGGCGTGTCCTGCGCGACGAAACCGACGCGGCTCAGCGCGTCGGGCGAGCCCGGAGTGAGGCCGCCGAGCACGGTGACGTCGCCGCTCGTCTGCCGGGTGAGGTCCACGGCCAGATGCAGCAGCGTGGTCTTACCCGCTCCGTTCGGCCCGACGAGCGCGACCACCCGACCTGCCGGGATGGCGATGGTGCAGTCGCGCAGCGCCCAGCTGCGGCGGTACCGCTTGCCCAACGCGTGCGTCTCGATCACATTCACGACGCGACCTCCCCACCGCCGGACTGGACGAACTCGCGCAGCGCGCTGCTGAACAATGCGCTGATCGCCTCCTCGTCAAGCCCGGCCGTGGCCGCTGAGTTCAGCCACCGCAACAGGCCGCGAGACAACGCTCGCCGGTCGCGCAGCGGGACGACGACATCGACTGTCGCCTCGACGAACGTGCCTTGCCCCGGACGACCCGCGGCGAGCCCCTTGTGCTCCAGCTCGCGGTAGGCCTTCAGCACCGTGTTCGGGTTGATCGCCAGCGCGGCGACGACGTCCTTCACCCTCGGCAGCTGATCCCCAGCCACCAAGTACCCCAGCCGCAGCGCGTCCTCAACCTGGCGGACGAGCTGCAGGTAGGTGGGAACGCCAGAACTCGCGTCGAGCCGGAAGGTGATCGGCGATTCGCCGCTTACCTCTTTATCTATCGCCATAGATAAATGGTCCTGCAGCCACCACGCCCACGTCAATCGAAATAGTTCGGGTTCGGGTTGAATTCACTTGTGGTGGGCAGCTGGGTGGGCTTCGCAGGCGGGCTGGCAATTATTGCGGCGACGCTGTTCAGCGTTGTGGGCACGCTCGTTGTGCCGCGCGGGGTCACGTCGCACATTTCGCGGGCCTGCGACCGGTTGGTGGACTTCACCTTCCGGATGGCGACCCGTCCGGTGCGCCATTACGAGGTGCGCGATCGGGTGCTTGCCTGGCAGGCGCCGATCACCTTGCTGGTTCGGCTCGCGGTCTGGCTCGGCCTGCTCGCCGTCGGTTTCGGACTGCTGCTGCTACCAACCGTCAACGGGGTCATGACGCGGGCATTTTCGGACGCGGGCTCGTCGATGTTCACGTTGGGCTATGCGGCCCCGACGGGCGGTGGCGGCACGGTGGTCGAGTACGTGGCCGCCTTCACCGGGCTCGTGGTCGTCGGCCTGCAGGTCGGTTATCTGCCCACGATCTACGCAGCGTTCAACCGCCGCGAAACCGAGGTGACCCTGCTCATCTCCCGCGCCGGCGTTCCGGCGTGGGGGCCGGAGATCCTCGCTCGGACTCGCTGGGGGATCTACGACGCCGACAGCCGTGCGGTGCTCAATGAACTGTTCACCACCTGGGAGCGGTGGGCGGCCGAGGTCGCCGAATCGCACACGACCTACCTCACGCTCACCCGGCTGCGCTCACCGCGGCCGATGTCGCACTGGCTGACGTCGCTGATCGCGGTCATGGACGCCGCCGCGTTGCATCTGTCCCTGGCGCCCTCGCGCGAGCCGAAGCTCGCCGCCCGGCTGTGCCTGCGTATGGGTTTCGTGGCGCTCGAGCAGCTGGCGCGCGCGATGCGGTTGCCGATCTCCGGGGGCGAACCGAATCCCGACGCGCCGATCTCCGTCAGCCTGGAGGAGTTCGTAGCCGCCACCGCGATGCTCCGCGAACTCGGCTATCCGGTCGAGGTGAGCGACGACGTCGCGTGGCCGAATTTCCGCGGCTGGCGCGCGAACTACGACACCCCGGCGTTGCTGCTCGCACGCCAACTGGACGCGCCGCCCGCGCTGTGGACCGGCTCACGCCGGTGGCCGTCCGAGCCGATTGCGCCGGCGCGGCCGACACTTCGACTTGCCTCGGGAGCGGGGCTACCGTCCGCCGAACCGCGCCAAGCTGGAACCTGAACGCCACCTGCACGCACCGCCGCCGGCGATCAAGACGGCCCGGCACCCGCCGAGCTCAGCTCGCGCTCGATCCACCGGACGATGACGTCGACCACATAGCCGCGCTGTGCGGCGTCGAGCTGGCTGCCTTTGGCGATGCCGTGCCAGCGCTGCAGGCAGGTACGGCAGCAGGTTGCCGTGGCATGTTGGGCAACGAAAACCGGGTGACCGCGATAGGGAGTCTGCTTGCCGTCCTTGGCCGGCTCCGCCGGTGCCAGCC
>DATFTS010000462.1:0-2113 GCA_035261645.1 Jatrophihabitans sp.
CAACAAGATCGCCCCGCCCAGCTGAAGGTAGCCCGGCTCTGCCGCGATCTTGTTGCTTGACTAGGCCTGGCGCGCGCACCGCGCAACAAGATCGCCCGCCTCAGCTGAAGGTAGCCCGCCCCCGCCGCGATCTTGTTGCTCCAGCAGCTCTGGGCCGCGCGTCGCGCAACAAGATCGGCCGACGACAGCAGACCAAAAGGCGGCAGCAGACGAAAGGCTCGCCCAGTCGGGGGGCGCTCAGTCGCGGAGGTACCCGAGCAGGCGCAGGATTTCGAAATAGAGCCAGATCAGGGTGACGGTGATGCCGAACGCCGCGTACCAGGCGAACTTCTGCGGTGCGCCCTGCCGGATGCCGCGCTCGACGACGTCGAAGTCGTAGACGAGGTTCAGCGCCGCGACCACGATGCACACCAGGCTGAACACCACGGCTAGCGCCCCGCCGGAGCGCAGCCCGAGCCCGTTCGGGGTGAACAGGTAGGCGATCAGGTTGACCAGCATCAGACCGAAGACGCCGATGGTGGCGCCGACGAGGATGCGGGTGAACCTCGGCGTCACCCGGATCGCACCGATCTTGTAGACGAACAGCATGCCCGCCGCCACCATGATCGTGCCGGTGAGCGCCTGGATCACGATGCCGTGGCGCCAACTCTCGAACGCGTGGCTGATCGCACCGAGCAGCACGCCCTCGGCAGCGGAGTAGACCAGCGCGGTGACCGCGTTGACCCGCATCGTGAAGCTCATGTACAGGCCCAGGCCGAGCCCTGCCATCAGCGAGATGATCAGCGCCGGCCCGTACAGATGCTGGGGCAGCGCGACCCAGGTGACTGCGCCGGCGGCGAGCACGGTGCCGAGCATCGCGCCGGTACGCACCACGACGTCGTCGAGCGTCATGTAGCGCGCGGGTGCGCGCGGACCGGTGTAGGCGGGCTTGTCGAACATGCCCTGCAGATACGCCGGCGATGGCGTGTTGTTTCCGCCCGCGGCACGTCCGAACTGGTTGATCACCGGGTTGGGCACGGCTGTCTTCCTCCTACGTCCCCATGAAGGCGCCGTCGCTCTGGACGGCTCGTCTCATTGAACGAACCATAGACAACCTCCGTTCCCGCTGCGCGACGGTCGATGGGTCGTCGGTCACTCGGTTCTTGCGGCAAAGCTACTGACCGGTAGATTTATCTGAAACTAGCTGTACCACTGACTTTCCACCTCGTCGAGGAGTGCGCATGTCAGGCCGCAATCGCCGCGGACGAGACGCCATGGGCGTCGGCCTCGCAGCCTTGAACCGACTCGCAAGCGTCGCCGTCATCGACAAGCTCAAGCTGCGCAAGCCGATCGAGCGGGCCGTCTACAACGGGGCGAAGGCGGGCTTTCGTGGGGTAGGCGCCGCGAACCGGACGTTTGCTGCGGTGCAGAAGCGCAACAAGCCCGAGCGCCCGGGCGCCGCGCCGCAGCGGGACCTGTTCGACCTGACGCCCACCGACGAGCAGAAGATGATCGTGCAGGCCACCCGGGAGTTCGCCACCGAGCAGCTACGCCCGATCGCCGGCCAGGCCGACGCGGACAGTGAGGCCCCCGCCGACGTGCTGAAGCGGGTCAACGCCGAGCTCGGCGTCACCCTCGTCGGCATCCCGGAGCCACTGGGCGGCATGGGACACGAGCGGTCGGCGACGACCAGCGCGCTTGTCGCGGAGGCGCTTGCGTACGGCGACATGGGCCTGGCAGTGGCCTGCCTGGCGCCGGCAGCAGTGAGCAACGCGCTCGTCCTCTGGGGCGACGAGACGCAGCAGGCGACCTACCTGCCGGCGTTCGTGGGCGACGACGTGCCAGCGGCGGCGCTCACGGTGCTCGAGCCACGGCCGCTGTTCGACCCGTTCCGGCTGGAGACGAGCGCCACCCGGACCGCCGGGGGCTTCACGCTGTCCGGCGTCAAATCACTCGTCCCGCGAGCGGCCACCGCCGAACTGTTCATCGTCGCCGCCACATTGGACGGGGCGCCGGCGCTGTTCCTCGTCGAGTCGAGCACGAGTGGCGTGCTGATCGAGGCCGAGCCGGCGATGGGCCTGCGCGCCGCGTCGACCGGCCGGCTCATCCTGGAGGACGTCACGGTCGGGGCCGG
>DATFTS010000463.1:0-8727 GCA_035261645.1 Jatrophihabitans sp.
GCCCGGGGCGGTGCCGCGCCGGGCCAGCAGGTCGCGCCAGCGGACTAGCTCGTCGCGGCTGCCACAAGTGAACGCGACGTGCCCGACCCGCGCGGCGGCGGCGGAGCTGAGCGCCAGCACCCACCCTCCGGTGGGGCTGGCCAGGGCAACGTGGCCGGTGCCGTCCTCGGCGACCTCACCGTCCACGCGCACCAGGTCCAGCGCCTGCTCGTACCACTGCGCGCTGCGCCGCACGTCGGTGACCTGCAACTCCACGTGGTTGACCGGGCCGAGGGTCGCCTCGCCGGCGCCGACGAAGGCCCTCGCCTCCTGCTCGTCCAGCGACGGACCGACGATCTGCGCGCCGTGCTCGGCACTCACGCGCGCCACGTTGTCCGGGTCGGCGTCCTGCTCGCCGGCGGACGGCACTCGATGCTGCGTCGTCGGCGTGCCCAGCGCCTCGACGAAGCGCAGGAAGCTGTCGTCGGCGTGTACCAGCAGCAGCCGCGCCGGCAGCAGGCTCGTCACCCGGAAGGTGTGCTCGACCCCGGCCGGAAGCGATACGTAGCTGCCGGGCCGCGCCACGATCGTCTGCGTGCCGCAGCGGACCACCGCCTCTCCGTCGAGGAGCAGGAACGAGTCGTCCAGCGCATCGTGTACGTGCCGCGGCGGCGAGCCGCCGGGTGGGACCGTCAGCTCGATCACCGCCGGCGTGCGCGGCGCCCCCTCAGGGTTGCGCAGCACGGCCAGGGTGCCAAGGAACCACCAGGCTCGCCCGGTTCCCGGCTCGGTGGCGAGCTGGCGCTGGGCCGGGCGCGTGCCGTTGGTCGCTGTCCTCGTCATGAGTTCTCCTGCTCGGGTCGAAGGGTCGAGATCAACGTGTCGATCGCCCAGGCCACCGCGCGCTGGGCGTCCGCCTCGCCCAGCCCGCTCTCGTCGGCGATCATCACCCAGGACGCCGCGGAGCACAGGTGCGCGACCACCGCGCCGACCCAGCGCGCGGTGTCGGCGTCCAGCCCGTCGGTCACCGGCTTCAATGCTGCGCTGATCGCCTGGACCCGCTGGCCGCGCACCCCCGACCGCAGCGCGCGCCCCGCCGTGGTCTGCACCAGGGCCCGGGTCAGCTCGGGGCGGGTGGACAGCCGGCGCGCCGCCTCCAGGAAGCTCGCCGAGATCTCCTCCGGCCCCGAGATATCGAATGGAACGCCCAGCGTCCGGTAGATGTGCTCCCCCGCGGCGTGCAGCAATGCGGGCCGGTCCGGGAAGTACCGGTACAGGGTCCGCAGCGAGATTCCCGCCGACTGCGCGACATCGGCCATCGACACGTCATCGAGGGCCTTCCTCTCCAACTCGGCGATGACCGCCTCCAGCACCGCCGTCCGCACCTGCTGCGCCTGCCGCTCCCGCAGCGACCTCTCAGGTCGAGTCATGACACGAATATGTCAATCTGGCACTGCCGTGTCAAGCCGAATCGGCGGCCTCCCATTAGCGCGATTGATCAAGCTGAGCCGGCGCGCGCGAGAACGATCAGTATGGGCGTCTAATTCCCAAACTTCGGGCTGATATGCCCGAAATCGTCCGGTTGTGTGACGATCTTGGAAGGCATCCTGATCAAACTTGGCGCAAGCGTGGGATGAACCGCCGCCAGCGCCCGCGTGATCATGACGCGAATATGGAAGTCGCCTGTCGGGGGAGGGGCACAGACATGCATGCGCCGTCGTTCCGGAAGAGTCGCCGCGGCATCGCCGCGATCGCCGCGATCTCGCTCGTCACCGCAGTATCGGTAGCGATCACGAACGAGACAGCACACGCGAGCACAGCCGGCTCGCCAGACATGACGCGAGTCGCCGTCGTCGACCAGGACTCGACGCTGGCGCTCGATGCCGATGGTGGCCGGCTCGCGTACACGAACCTCGACGACAACGGCCACCATCAGGCCTTGCGCTTCGACGCCGCCACCGGTTCGAGCACACTGCTCACCACAGCGTCCGGCACCGGCGCCGACGGTGACACGACGGCGGTAGCGATCAACCGCGACGGCAGCTACGTCGCGTTCACCTCGGACGCGACCGATCTCGACGCCGGGGGCGCCGCACTGGTCAGCGGCACGGCGCAGGCGTATCTCGCGCACTTCACCGGCAGCGGGGTCACGCTCACTCGGCTGCCGCTACCGAGCGGTGGCAGCGCCGGCGACGTCGCGATCAGCGCTGACGGGTCGCTGGTTGCGTACGGCGACGGCGATCACGTGCAGTTGTGGCACCCGGGCGCACAGCTCACGTCGGTCGACGTCACACCGGCAGGCGCGACGAACGCCGTCACGCACCACGTCACGCTGTCCGCGGACGGCTCGACACTCGCCGCGGTCGTCGACGACGGCACCGGCACGGGCCGGCTGGTGGTCGCAGACCTCGGCGGGGCGACGGCGACACTGCCCGACGAGGTCGATCTGCGCGGTCCGGCGGCACTCACCAGCGGCGGCGGCACCGTGATCGTCGCCCCGGCGGCGGCCGATCACCTGCTCTCGTGGAACTGGCGCTCGACCGATCCCGCGGCGATCATCGCGCGTGCCGGGCACACGATCTCCGGCTACCCGAGTGTTTCGGCAGACGGCGCATTCGTCGCCGATTCGCAGAAGTTCGACGACGAGGACGGCTATCTGGCCAGAGTTGGCGTCGGCGGCGTTGACGACGTGTATGTCTCGGTCGACGACTCCAACTACCCGACGCCAACCACCGGTTTCGGCAGCAACCCGACGCTAGCCGAGTCGCGTCCCGAGCTGTCTGCGAACGGCCTGAGCGTCGCGTTCCGCTCCAACGCGCAGCTCGCCGGGCAGCCCGGGCCAGCCCCCGCCGGGCAGACCGTCCTCTACATCGCGCGCCTGCACGACGAGCAGGCGCCGACGGTCGGCGGCTTCCGCGCCGATCTCTCGGTGGACGATCTGCAAACCACGTCGGCCACGCTGCACATACCGCAAGCAAATGACGATCTCGGCGTCGTCGCGATGAAGCTGACCGACAACGGGACGCCGGTGCCCGGCACGATCACGGCGAACGAGTCCTTCACGGTGCATGGTTTGGCGCCCGGCACCAAGCACGTGTTCGCGGTTACCGCGTTCGACGAGAGCGGGCACGCCAGCGATCCGGAGACCATCACCGCGTGGACGCCGACGGACCCGGTCACGGGCAGCTTTGCGACGAACGAGGTCAGCAATCTGCCGGCCGGCGCGAGCGGTATCGGCATGCAGGTGGACGACCAGGCCTCGTCAGCTGCGATCAGCGGCGACGGCCGGTACGTGGCGTTCGTCGGCGCGCCGATCGCCAGCTACGACGCCAACGGCGACCCACTCGACGCGGCCGGTGGCGACCTGTCCGATGCGACGGTCCAGACAGCCGACGACCAGGTCTATCTCGCCGACACGCTCGCCGGCACGACCACACTCGTCACCCATCAGACCGGCGGCACCGATCCGGCCACCTCGCCTGCGCCCCGGTCGCTGGCATTCAGCGCCGACGGCCGCTACCTCGCCTACGACGCGACCGGCATCGATCTCGCCGCCGGCGCACCGGATGCGACCCGGCATGTCTACGTCTACGACCGCACGTCCGGAACCGCCACCTACGTCAGCACCAACCAGACGCCCTACACGTCCGGCCAGGCGCTGTACCTGAACGACGACGGCTCACGGCTGCTAGCGCTGACCAAGGGCTCCGGTTTCCTCAACGCGCACGCGAGCGTCATCGACTGGCAGTCCGGCGGCAACGCCCCGTGGCAGCTCGACGGCTACGTCAACTTCTCCGGCGCCGCCATCAGCGGAGACGGCAACACCATTGCCGTCGCAGGCGGTAACGGCGACCTGTCGTCCGTGTCGATTCTCGACGTGACCACGCAGACGGAGCTCGCGTCGTTCGCGCCCGGCGGCACACCGGCCGGGTTCAGCACCGACGGCAGCCTGCTGCGTCTCGACGTGGGCGGCGATTCCGGCGGGTTGAGCGCCGAGTGGGACGCCGCACGGCCCAGCACGCTCACCTACTTCGGCGGCGGTGAGGTCGTGAGCGCCGCAGCGGACGGGATGCACGCCGGCCTGGACGAGCAGGACAACGCCACCGGCCAGGCCTACGTCGCCATCGCCGCCTTCCCGGACGGCGCGCCGCAGCGCGTCGACAACGGCTGGGCTGCGGTCGTGAACACGGACGGCTCGGCACTCGCCTACCTCAACGAGATCGCGGACGGTTCGGGCAATTTCCACGTCGGCGCATTCGTGGCCCGCCCGGACGATGCAAGCGCCCCGACGTGGCCGACCGGCGCCGCGCTGACGACCAGCGACGAGACGACCTCGTCCATCCACCTGTCGTGGCCTGCGGCGAGCGACGACAACGGCGTCGCCTCGTACGTCCTCACCCAGGACGGCAACCCGCTCGCCACCCTAAACGGCAACACGACCGACTACGACGTCACGGGGCTGACCGCCGACACCAGCTACACGTTCGCAGTGTCGGCGAAGGATGCCGTCGGCAACGCCTCGCCCACGCTCACCGCGACCGCGGCGACGCTCGGTTCGAGCGTCACACCCGGCAGCGACCCACTTATCGCACACCCGCAGAGCGGTGGGCTCGTCTCGTTGAGCTGGGACGCCGACGCCGACGCCGACGCCACCGCGACCGGCGGCTACCGCGTGCTCCGCGACGAGGGCACCGGCTTCACTCCGGTCACCGACCTGCCGACCGGCACGACGAGCTTCACCGACACCGGCCGGCTCGCCGCGACGAGCTACACCTACCGCGTCGACGCCCTCGACGACACCGGCACGGCATCGCCGTGGACGAAGACAGCGTCCGTGACGACGCCGGCGATCACGATCCTAAAGACGACCGCCGCGCCGCCGCTGCTCACCGGCACCAGCCTCGCCGCACTCGGCGGCCCGTTCGACCTGCGCGTGATCGGAGAGCCGAACCGGCTGGCGAGTGCGCACATCGACTACTGGACGCACACGGACGCAGGCAGCACACCCGAGACGCACACCGCGGTCGTCTCGCTCACCCAAGATCCGGCACACCTCGGCACCTACACCGGAAGCTGGACCATACCCGAAGGTACGGAGAAGGTCAGTGCGGTCACCGGCGTGCTCTCCGACGGCGTCGCAGCGCATGACGCGAGTGTGGCGGCGGCCGGCCTGCCGATCGACGTCTCCGGCGCGGTGCGCGTCATCGTCGACGAGCCGGACAGCGGCACGCTCACCGGATCGGATCTGTCGATCGACGGGCCCGGCTACTCGACCGACATCGCCGTCGATGACGCAGGCACATTCGTCGCTCCGGTGCCGGAGGGCACCGGCTATCACCTGGTGCTGCGTTCCGAGACGTTCGCTCGGCTCGCCGCGACGAGCGCCGACGTCACCGCTGGCCTGACCAGCACCGCCGAACTCGCGCCGCAGTTCCGATCGAGCCTCGTCGTCACTGTCGACAAGGGCGACGGCACCTCTGGTGGCACCACGGTGACGGTCAAGGACCAGCAGGGTCACCAACTCGGCAAGCAGGACATCGCGGCCGGGCAGTCGAGCGTCACCTTCAACGGCCTGTCGACCGGCGACGACCTCACCGTGACATCGAGCATCGACGACCGCACCGAGCAGGTCGTCGCCGATGACTCGGCACAGCTCACGCTGGTCGGCGGCGAGAACGACGTGACCCTCACGCACGATGCGCTGCCGACGAACAGCATCACTGGCACCGTCACATCGCTTCGCGACTCGCTGGCGCTCGAAGGCGCCGCAGTGCACGCGAACGTGCTTGCCGACGGACGCACGTGGAACTTCGACACGACGACCGACGCGAACGGCAACTACCAGCTGCCAGTGCTCGCCGGTTCGGCGACGGTCACAGTTTCGGACGCCGGCTTCTTCGACGACACCGCCCACTTCTCGGTGGCCGCGGGCACTCCTGCTGCGCACGACGTGCAGCTCGACCCGTTCGCGTCCGTCACCGTGCACGTCCTGCCGCCGGCCGGCGGCGCGGGCGCTGAGGTGTCGGTCGCGCTGCGTGAATCGTTCGGCGCGACCGTCACCCAGATCATCCCGGCCGGCCAGACGGACACCAGCTTCACCGGGCTGCACCACGGCTTCGCCGCCGAGCTCACCGTGACCGTGACCGACCACAGCAACGTCCTGCAGCGCACCTACTCGCAGACGTTCGACCTCGACGAGTACGAGAACTCCGCGACGGTGCAGTTGGTCGAGCTGCCCAGCGGCACGCTGACCGGCACAGTCACCACCGACGACGGGTCGGGCACCGCCGCGCCCGCCTCGAAGGCGACCGTGGAGATCTCCGACGACGCCGACGGCTACTTCTGGGACACCACCACCGACGACCAGGGTCACTACAGCGCGCTGGTGCTCGCGGGGGTGCCGCTCTCGGTTCGGATCTTGTACCAGGCCAACCAGGGTTGGCATCCCAACGCGGACACTGCCACCGTCACCGTTCCGGCAGCCGGCATTGCGACGCACGACGTCACCTTCAGCCGCGCCACCGTAACCGTGCACGTGCTGCCCGCGAACGGTGTCGCGCCCGGCGGCGTCACGGTGCAGGTGTTCAACGTCTTCAGCAGCCAGTCGCAGGACATTCCCGACGGGCAGACCGATGCGACGTTCAGCAACCTGTGGTGGGACTCCTACGCGCTGGTGCGCGTCCACGTCAACGACGACAGCTTGGGCGTGCTGCCCGACTACGAAACCACCGTCCATCTCGACGGCGCGCACAACGAGGTGACGATCGGCGAAAAGGTACGGCCGCCGGGGCCCGGTCTCACCTCGGGCACCGTCGGAACGAGCGCCGATGGTCTGCCCGTTCTGAACTGGCAGCGGGCTGTCGGACTGTCCGCGTCCGGCGACTGCGGCAACGGCGTCGCGACCACCTCGATCGTCGGGCAGGTGCCGGGCGGAACAGGCGACTTCGGAAACTGGGCCTACCACACGTACTTCCTGAACGGGGGCGGGTCGTCCGGCTACACAGGGACGCTGCCGGCGCAGTACCCGATGCACGGGCCGGTGAACATCACCAGCTCGGTGGGCTGCCCTCCGGACCAGGCGATGACGCCGACGCAGGGCACCGCGGGCACCACGGTGCGCGCAATGGGCAGCGACCTGGACGGTGTCACCGGCGTCGAGTTCGGCGGCGTTGCGGGTACGAACTTCGCAGCCTTCGACGGCGGCCTGCTGCAAGTCGACGCGCCGGCCGGCAGCGGCACCGTGCCAGTGGTCGCGGAGACCGCGAACGGACCGGTGACGCTGGGGTCCTTCACGTACAACCCGTCCAACGAGACGACCGCGACACCGCTCACCCGGCCGCAGGCCATGCGCGCGGCACTGGCCTCGGCCAACAGCGTGAGCTTGTCGACCATCCTGAACTTCCTGTACAGCCACGGCCAGGACTTGCTGTCGAAGTACAACTCGATCAACGACCTGCACACCAACATCAACAACGCGATCAATGCCCTGCACCCGACGTGCGCCACCGACGAAGCCACGGCCGAGTCGATCGTGTCCGCGGCGCTCGGCCCGGCGATCGACGCGCTGGTCGACCTCATCACGCCAGAGGCGGAGGAGCTCGTCCTGGCGACGCTGCTCGAGACCGGCCCGGTCGTCCTCATCGTCCTGGCGCTGACGCCGGTCGCCTTGAAATTCATCATCGACAAGCTCGCGGGCGCCATCGTCCACGCGGCCGTGCAAGCACTCTTCGACGCGCTTGGTTGCCACGATCCGAAGCCGAACGCGCTTATCGACCCGTCCGGCACGGTGTTCGACACCAACGGCAACCCGGTCGCCGGAGCGACGGTGACAATCCTGCGCGCGGACGCATCGGACGGGCCGTTCGCACCGGTCGACGTGACGCAGCCGGGTATCGAGCCAGCGACCGACCCGGAGGTCACCGCGGACGACGGCGTCTTCCACTGGGACGTGCGCGCCGGTTACTACGAGGTGACCGCGAGCAAACCGGGCTGCACGGTGCCCGGTGACCCGTCGCAGGCCACTGCGATCACCGGCCCGTACCCGGTGCCGCCACCGCAGGTCGGCCTGGTGGTCACGCTGCAATGTCCCGACGAGGCACCGCCACCGACGCCGGCGGTCACCGGGCTGAGCCTGTCGCACGGCCCGACCGCGGGCGGCACGCAGGTGCAGATCACCGGCAGCGGCTTCACGCCGTCGGCCACGGTCACGTTCGGCAACACCGACGCGCAGGCGACGTTCGCCTCGTCGAACGCGCTGACGGTTACCGCGCCGGCCGGACACGGGCTCGTCGACGTCGTCGTACACACGAACGGCGGCGACAGCGCGACCAGCACAGCGGACCAGTTCTTCTTCGGCGACCCGCCGACCGTCACCGGGCTCAGCGCGACGAGAGGGCCGGCGAGCGGCGGCACGAAGCTGACGATCACCGGCACCGGGTTCACCGGGGCGACCGCGGTCGGCTTCGGCGGCGCACCGGGCACCGACCTGGCCGTCGTGTCCGACACCGAGCTAGACGTGACGACGCCACTGCAGATGCCGGGCACCATGCCCGTCGTGGTGGTCACGCCGGCCGGTGCGAGCACCGGCGACGCCGCCGGCCAGTTCACCTTCGTCGACAGGCAGCAGGTGCAGCTCGCGGTGGGCACGGCGCCGAGTGCACCCGTCTACGGGCAGGACGTGACGCTCACCGTGGGCACGAGCCCGGCACGGCCCGGTGCGATGCTGACGGCCACGGAGAACGGGAGCAC
>DATFTS010000464.1:0-4561 GCA_035261645.1 Jatrophihabitans sp.
CGGCTGCCTCGCCGAGCGTTACGGCGAGCAACTCGCCGAGTCGTTACCCGAGGCGGATGCGGTGCTGGGCTTTGACTCGTACGCCGAGATCGCGGCGGTGCTCGACGACGTCATCGCCGGGCGCGCCGTCGCGCCGCACACGCCGCGCGACCGGCGCACGCTTCTGCCCATCACACCGCGGCACCGGCCGGCTGCCGTCGCCGAGGTGGCCGTCCCAGGGCACGCCTGGCTGCCGTCGGCCACGACCCGTGCCCGCTTGGATGACGCACCGGTCGCGTACCTCAAGCTCGCGTCCGGGTGCGACCGCCGCTGCAGCTTCTGCGCCATCCCGTCGTTTCGCGGTTCGTTCGTCTCGCGTCCACCGGCCGATGTGCTCGGCGAGGCGAAGTGGCTTGCATCGACCGGGGCGCGCGAGCTCGTCCTGGTCAGCGAGAACTCAACGTCGTATGGCAAGGACCTCGGCGACCTGCGCGCGCTCGAGAACCTGCTCCCACAACTGGCCGCGATCGACGGGATCGAGCGCGTCCGCGTCTCTTACCTTCAGCCCGCCGAGCTGCGACCAGGGTTGCTAGAGGTGATCGCGACAACGCCAGGGGTGGCGCCGTATTTCGACCTCTCGTTCCAGCACGCCAGCCCGACGGTGCTGCGTCGCATGCGCCGCTTCGGCGGCACGGACGCGTTCCTCGACCTGCTCGAACGCGCCCGTCAGCTTGCCCCGGACCTGGGTGCGCGCAGCAACGTGATCGTGGGATTCCCTGGCGAGACCGAGGATGACGTCGCCGAACTGGAGCGGTTCCTGTCCGAAGCACGTCTCGACGCCATCGGCGTGTTCGGCTACTCCGATGAGGACGGCACGGAGGCGGGCGACTTCGACGGCAAGCTGGAGCCGGACGCCATCTCCGAACGCGTCGAGCGGCTGAGCGCGCTGGCCGACGAGTTGGTCGCACAGCGTGCGGAGGACCGCATCGGCGCCCGTCTGGAGGTGCTCGTCGAGGAGATCGACGGGGAGGAGGTCGTCGGCCGCGCGGCCCACCAGGGGCCGGACGTCGATGGTGTCGTGCGACTGGTGGACGCCCGCGAGGTGCGGCGTGGCCAGTTGGCGCCGGCTCTCGTATTGGCGACCGAGGGGGTTGACCTCGTCGCGAAGCTGGCCGGCGAACCATGGTGAGCAAGTCCGTCGGCGGGGCGCCGGCCGCACGAGAGCCACTGCCCAAGCCGCAGCTGCCCAGACTGACCGAAGATCCGATCGGCGACCCGGCAAGCCCCGCGTCGGCGTGGAACCTTGCGAATGCGCTGACGATGTTCCGGCTCGCTCTGGTGCCGGTGTTCCTCGTCGCGCTGTTCGCTGGCGAAGGTCACGCAAAGCCGTGGCGAGTGGCGGCCTGGGCAGTGTTCGCGGTTGCCTCGATCACCGACCGCATCGACGGCGACATGGCCCGCAAGCGCGGGCTTGTCACCGAGTTCGGCAAGCTCGCCGACCCCATCGCCGACAAGGCGCTGATCGGTGCGGCGCTGATCGGGCTCTCAGCCCTGCACGATCTCGCCTGGTGGGTGACGATCGTGATCCTCGCGCGCGAGGTCGGTGTCACGTTGCTCCGGTTCTGGGTGATCCGGTTCGGGGTCATCCCGGCGAGCCGCGGCGGCAAGCTCAAGACGTTGCTTCAGGCGGTCGCGACCGGGCTGTTCATCCTGATCCCGCTAGGGGCATGGCTGAAGCCCGTGGCATGGGCCTTCATGGCTGCGGCGCTCGCGGTTGCGCTGGTGACGGGTGGCGACTACGTGGCGCGCGCCTTGCGGCTGCGGCGGCTGTCGAGGGTGCGGTTGCCTAGCTGACGTGGCCCAACTGACGCCGCCCAGCTGACGGGCCCAGCGGATAGGCCCAGCCGATGGAATCTGCGACCCTCGCCCTGTCGTTAAGTCTTCGTCCGGGGTTGAGCTGGGTTGTGTTCGCTGTGAGCGGACGCCTCACGGCTCACCGCACTCGTGTCAGCGCCGACAGGTACGGTGAAATCACCGACCGGCTCTTCGACCTTTGAGGGGGTACCGATGCCCGTGCTGCGTCAAGTCGTGGGTGAGACCCTCCGTGCCGTGCGCCTTCGGCAGCGCCGCACCCTCCGCGAGGTGTCAGGGAACGCCCGAGTGAGCCTGGGTTACCTGTCTGAGGTCGAACGCGGCCAGAAGGAGCCGTCCTCTGAACTGCTCGCCGCGATCTGCGGAGCGCTCGACGTCGAGCTCTCAGAGCTGTTCGCCGAGGTCAGCCAGACGCTGCGCCGCGAAGAGAAGCTGGCGCTGAACAACCGGGTGTCCCTGGTGGGCGCGGGTGCGGCGCGGATCAGCCCCGCGCCGATGTCCGACTCGGCGGGCGGTGCCCAGGTGCGCACCCTTCCCGTCGCCGCTGCCTGACGATCCCGTACGGTCGCAGCCGTCCGAGGCCGCACGGCTACCTCCGCAACGCGACCGAACGGTCCCGTCGTTCCGAGGCCGCACGGTTACCTCGGCAACGCGCAGGCCGGCAGCCCTCGAGTCACATCAGTCACACCGGTCACAGTTCCTTCGACCCGCCGGTCGACCTCCCGGGTTGGTTCCCGTGCCCGCGTTACGGTCCGGCTGCGCGCCGAGCCGCCCGGATCTGCACCGCCGCCACGGGCGCCGCGCCAAGGAGGCCCGCCGTGAGCAATCCGCTGATCGACACGCTGTTTCGTCCTACGACGGTGTCGCCGCTAGCGGCGTCGGCCGCGCCGGTCCGCGCAAAGGGCGTGCACACGCGCGCAGGCAACGCGATGAGCCGTACTCGCGCCGCGCTGCTGGCCGGCGCTGCCCGGGCGGTCGAGGCGAGCGGCACAAAGATCACAATGGCGCAGGTCGCGGCGGCCGGCGGCGTCGCGAAGGCGACGCTGTACAACCACTTCCGCACACGTGAGGCGGTGCTCGACGCGGTGCTCAGCCATCAGGTCGACGCACTGATCGACGCGCAGGCGGGGAAACCCCTGGCGGACGCGCTGGCAGACGCAGCGCACGCGATTGCAACGAATCCGGTCCGTCGGGGGCTGTCCCAGGTGGAGCCGGCCGTGCTCGCCGTCGTCGCCCGCGTCGACTTCGCCTCCTCGGGCTGGCGTCGTGCCCGCGAGGCAGTCGATGCGGCGCTGTCCGCAGCCGGCCGCGGCGGAGGCGAGACGGTGCTGCGATGGTTGGCGTCCTTCGTGATCACTGAGGCCGACCGCGAAACGATCCGTCGGGATGTGGCGGTGCTGCTAACCGGGTTGCCGGAACGCGACCGTCCGTCCGCCGGGTAGCCCAAGCGCCCGGGTGCGGACCCGGCATGGCGGCAATGCTGCCTGCGTCAGCACGGTTCTGTCACGATGGGGACAGCGGTCGCCGGGCACCCTGCCCGGTGAGCCAACCGTGGCGTGCTCCGAGAGGCGATACAGATGGCCAAACCGAACCCGCTGGTCCGGGGCTGGAAATACATGAGCGCTTGGCTGGGCACGAAGCTCGAAGAAAAAGCCGATCCGAAGGTGCAGATCGAGCAGGCGGTCCAGGAGGCCCAGCGCCAGCACCAGGCGCTCACCCAGCAGGCAGCCGCCGTGATCGGCAACCAGCGTCAGCTCCAGATGCAGCTGGACCGGCAGCTGAACAAGGTCGAGGAGTTGCAGGCGCAGGCTCGTCAGGCACTGGTCCTGGCCGAGCAGGCACGCGCGCAGGGCGACGCGACCAAGGCCGACCGCTTCGAGCAGACGGCGCAGGCGCTCGCGAACCAACTGGTAAGTGCCGAGGTTGCCACCGAAGATCTCAAGCAGCTGCACGACCAGGCCCTGCAGGCTGCCACTCATGCCCGCGACGCCGTGCAGACCAATTCACAGATCCTTCAGCAGCGGCTCGCGGAGCGGACGAAGCTGCTCTCGCAGCTCGAGCAGGCGAAGATGCAGGAGACGGTGTCCGCGTCGTTGCAGCAGATGAACGACATGGCCGCACCGAGCAACGTGCCCACCCTCGACGAGGTCCGCGACAAGATCGAGCGACGTTACGCGGTCGCGCTCGGGCAAGCCGAACTCGCCCAGGACTCGACCGGCGCGCACGTGCTCGAAGTGCAGCGCGCCACGCTGGGCATGAAGGGCGCTGCGCGTCTGGACGAGATCCGTGCCTCGCTCGCGATCGAGGCGACAGACGCCGGCTCTGCCATCGCGCCGGCCGCGGAGAACGCCGCGATCGAGAACGCCGCTGCGGCCGACGATGGCGCCGCGCTCGGCAGCGGCGGCGTTGAGATGGCCAAACCCGCACCAGCCGGCGCGTCGAAGGCCAAGAAGGCGCCGGCGAAGGCTCCAGCGGCGAAGAAGGCCGCGGGGGAGAAGGCTGCACCGGCGAAGCAGGCGGCCAAGAAGGCAGAGCCCGGCGACGCCTGACGCCGACGTGGAGCTCGATCCGCCGCAGTAGGCACCGCCACAGACCTCAGACGGACGTGTCCGGCTGACATTTCGGACACCAGTACGTGCTGCGTGCCCTGGGCGGCACGTCTTGCTCAGCCCGCCGGATGGGCGTGCGGCAGCGCAGACACGGCTGGCCG
>DATFTS010000465.1:0-8357 GCA_035261645.1 Jatrophihabitans sp.
GATCCGGGCTCTGCGTCGGGAACACGTGACGGAAGGCCACGAAGTAGACGTACGCCGCCCACCTATCTCGCCGGCTCGGCCTGTTTGATCGCGGCGCGGGAGGAGGTGAGTTGCGCGCTCAAGAAGGCGGACGCCCGGTCCAGCGCTTCTCCTGCTTCATCGAGGAATGCGGCATACGCCTGGAACACGTGCGGGACGCCGGGCGTGACGTCAAGGGTGACCGCGACGCCGGCGAGCGCCGCTCGTTCGGCGAGCCGGAGTGCATCGCTGAGCAGAACCTCGTGAGACCCAACTTGGATCAGAATTGGCGGCAATCCCCTGAGATCGCCGAAGATCGGACTGATATGCGGGTCGGCGGCGTCGGCCGCTCCCACATAATCCGCAACTCGAGCGCGGAGTCCGTCGGGCGTGAGGACCGGGTCGACGTCCCGTCTGTCAACAAGTGTCTGTCCGGCCAACGTCAGATCCGCATAGGGCGACAGCAGGTAGCCGCACGAAGGCATCGGAATGCCGCCTTCCCGCAGGGCGAGGAGCAAGGCCACGACCAGCCCGCCTCCCGCTGACTCGCCCGCGAGCGCGATCCGTCCGGGAGCAATGCCCTGGGCCAGCAATCCTTCGTATGCGGCGCGCGCGTCTTCGACCGCAGCCGGATACGGGTGTTCGGGCGCTAGTCGGTACTCGAGCGTGATGGCCTTGGTGCCTGACCTCCGAGCGAGATCACCCACCAGAGGAACGGTGGCTGCCGCCGAGCCGATGACATAGACACCCGAGTGGAAGTAGAGGACGACATCTTGGGCCTCGTTGCCGTGGATGGTGACCTCGATGCCGGCGACACCGCCGATCTCAACGGGACTCTGCTGGACGTACGGGGGCACTGGCACCTGTGCCACCAATTCGTTGAACGCCGCCCGCAGGGTCGCAACATCCGCGCTGCTGTCGAGTCCGCCCCGGCGCAGGATCGCATCCAACTGCAGTTGCTGCTCTTTGCTCATCCGGCTCGCACTCCCTTCGTTATCCGCCGTAGGCCGGCACGATTGCACCGCTGATCGGGGCGGCTGCGTCGCTGGCGAGGAAGGCGATGATGTCGGCAATGGCCTTTGGTTCGACCGCGCCGACAAGCAGCTCGGGAGGGAACGTCGCCTTGTTCTTTGCGGTGGCGATCACCTGCGGCGCGACCGCGTTGACCCGGATCCCGCTCGAGCGGAGTTCCACGTTCAAAATGCGCGTCAAGTGTGCGAGGGCGGCCTTGGCAGTGGCGTACGCGGCCACACCGGGGCTCGGTTCGATGCCGGGCCGTGACGTGACGTACACGATGGCGCCGCCCCCGTTCTGTTGCATGTGCGGCACAACGGCTTGCGTCAGCCACAGGGCCGCGCCGAGGTTCACGTCGATCATCAGCCTCAGCGACTGGGGTGTGACGCTGAGCGCGTCTCCGAGTTCGAAGGCGCCGATGGTGTTGACGAGCGCATCGGGCGGCCCGACTTCGCGGGCGATGCGATCGACCAAGGGGCCTGGAACCGCCGGGTCGGTGGCGTCGGCGACCTCCCGGTGGATGTCGTCGGGGAGTTCTTTCAAGCCGGGCTCGCTGCGGTCGACCGCGACGACGGTGACGCCCAATCCGCTAAGGGTCAGGGCGACCGCCTGGCCGAGCCCGGTTCCGGCGCCCGCGACGATTGCGATACGTGTGGTCATGACATCAACCTTTCAACGACGAGGTCGCGATCTCAGGTGCCCGGCGCGATGACGCGCACATGAGTGGGCTCGCCATCAGGGATGCACCTGGGAGCCGTAGCCGCCGTCGAGTCGGAGCGACTGCATCACGTGGAACGTCGTGCTCTCGGTGAAGACGTCCGCGGCGGTAAGGACACCTCGGTACTTCTCGATCACAGGAGCCGCTGCGGTCGAGGTGATCTCGTCCAGATACCCCTTGACCGCAGCCCAGACGTTCTCGCCGTACTTCTCGAAGTAGCGCATCGGGTTGACGCTGTCGATCGCCTTCCTGGAGCTGTCGGCGATGTCGGTCATGTACTGCTGGTGCAAGGTGAGATCGTCGCGGGTGCCGAGCCGTCCGAGGTGCCCGCCGATGAAGTGCTTCCATGAATAGGCGAGCGCGTTCGCCGGCGCATCGAGATAGCCGGGGATGTCGTCGGTCAGGTTCGAGAGGTAGACCGGTGCCCAGCCGGGGTTGACGATGTCGATCATCATGACCGTGTCGTGGTCGGGCAGGTGGATGATGATGTTGTCCGGGGTGTGATTCGCGCCGTACCAGGCCAGATCGATGCGTTCCCCGCCGATCTCCAAGGTGCGCTGATCTTGGAAGGTTTCCTCGTTCGGTGGCCGTGCCGGATCGTCATCGCGTAGCAGCAGCCGCCGGGTCTCCTCATGGCCGATGCGCGTGACGTCCTTGTCGAACACTGACGACGCGCCGACGTGGTCGGCGTGGTGGTGGGAGTAGATGAGGTGCGTGACCTTGTTGCTCACTCCGTTTGCGGACGCGATCTCGTTTACCGCGCGCTGGATGTTGTGGCCGATCGTCGGCGGTGCGTCGAGCAGCACGACTCCGTCGGAGGTGGTGAGGAACGCGGACTGGTAGGTGCCGTCGGTGACCCAGTACAGGTTCCGTTCGACGCGGCCCACGTAGTAACCCTGCTCGTTGAGCGCCGGGCCGAGTGCTGAGCGCGGGACCGGTGCGTAGTCCGGTAGCGCAGATGTGTCGGTTGTGGTCATTGCCTTCCTCATCTCGGGCTGAACGCGGCATGCATGACCGTGAGCTTGCCGGGCGCCGACGTCACGTCGAATCCATGAAATCCGTAGTCCGCGACGCAGTGGCATGATGCCGGGATGGCCTTCGGCGCGGAGGCGGGGCGACTGCTCGGCAGGAACCGCGAGCGAGCGGTCCTCGACCGGCTGACCGATGACACCCGGCACCGTCACGGCGCCGTCCTGGTGCTGTACGGCGACCCGGGCATTGGTAAGACCGCGCTGCTCGAATACGCCGTCGAGGCGGCATCGGACTTTCGGGTTGTCCGCACGGCCGGCGTCGAAGGGGAGATGGAACTCGCGTTCGCGGCGCTTCAGCAGATGTGCTCGCCGATACTCGATCTCATCGACCAGCTTCCCGCCCCCCAGCGAGGTGCGATGGAAGTTGCGGTCGGGCTCAGCGTGGGACCGACTCCGAATCCGTTCCTCGTCGGGCTCGCCGTCCTCAACCTGCTGTCCGAGGTCGCCGAAGGGCAGCCGCTCCTGTGCCTCGTCGACGATGCACAGTGGCTCGATCGGGCATCGGCACGAGTGCTTGCGTTCGTCGCCCGCCGCCTGCTGGCCGAGAGAATTTTGATGGTCTTCGGCGCTCGGCAGCGGATCGACTCGCTCGCTGGCCTCGGGGAGCTACATGTCGAGCCTCTTGGCCATCGCGAGGCGCGGGCACTGTTGGACTCGGTCCTGCCGGGGCGGCTGGACGAGCGGGTGTTGGAACGCATCGTGGCCGAAACGCGCGGAAATCCGCTCGCGCTGCTGGAACTTCCACGCGGACTGACTCCTGCGCAGCTCGCCGGGGGCTTCGGGCTTGCCGCGGCGCTCCCGCTGTCCACCGGCATCGAGCAGAGCTTCACGCGGCGGATGGCGCGAATGCCGCCCGACGCACGGCTCTTCGTCCTTCTTGCGGCGGCAGAGCCGCTCGGCGACCCCGCACTCCTGTGGCGCGCCGCAAGCCAACTGGCGATGTCAGAGGGGGCCGCCCAAGCGGTGGAGCGGGAAGGCTTGCTGACACTCGACGGCGCGGTGATGTTCCGTCACCCGCTCGTGCGGTCGGCGGTGTATGGCGCGGCCGAGCCGGAGGCACGTCGCAAAGTTCACCGCGCGCTCGCCGAGGCAACCGATCCACGGATTGACCCGGATCGCCGCGCCTGGCACCGTGCGCTGGCGGCATCGGCCCCCGATGAGGAGGTCGCTTCCGAGCTCGAGCGTTCGGCAGCACGCGCCCAGGCACGGGGAGGGTTCGCCGCAGCGGCCGCGTTCCGCGAGCGAGCCGCGACATTGACTCCCGACGCGGTACGACGGTCACGGCGCGCGCTCGCCGCGGCCAATGGGAAGCTGCAGGCGGGCCTGTTGGATGACGCGCTACGTCTGCTCGCGACGGCAGAGTCTGGGGTGTTGGACGAGCTTGAGAAGGCCAAGGCCGCGTTGGTGCGCGCGGAGGTCGCGTTCGTATCGACGCGCGGTAGCGACGCGTCGCCGCTGTTGCTCGATGCCGCCGAACGGCTCCGCGACGTTGATCCTGAGCTGGCCCGCGAGACCTACCTAGAGGCGCTTTCGGCAGCGATCTTCGCGGGGCCGCTGGCCGGACCCGGTGCCAGCTCACCCGAGATCGCACGAGCTGCGAAGGCGGCGCCGTCTCCTTCGAAGCCACGTGCGGTGGACCTTCTGCTCGACGGCTTGGTTGCACTTCTCACCGACACGTATGCGAGTGCTGTGCCGATTCTGCGCGAGACCCAGCACGCGTTCGGACAGGGGATGTCGCAGACCGAGGAGCTGCGCTGGATGTGGGGCGGAACGATCTCGGCCATGCTCCTGTGGGACGACGAACAATGGGAGCGGCTGGCCGACCGCCACCTGCAACTGGTCCGCGCGACCGGAGCGCTCGGCGATCTCCCGGTGGCCCTGGGGCACCGCGGGCAAATGCATGTCTTCGCGGGCGAGTTGGCGTCCGCAGCCTCTTTCCATGAGGCCTTCGAGGAAGCGGCCGAACTCACCGGAGGCAACTTCGCTCCCTACCACGGGTTGGGGCTCGTGGCGATGCGCGGCCGCGAGGCCGAAGCCGCACGGTTCATCGACAGCGTTCGTGCCGAGGTGATCGAGCGCGGCGAGGGAGCCGGCCTGTCGTTCATGGATTGGGCGCAGGCCGTGCTCTACAACGGGCTGGGCCGCTACGCCGATGCGCTGGACGCAGCGAACCGGGTCGTCGAGCATGCGGAGCTGGTTCCAGTGAGCTGGGTGATGCCTGAACTGATCGAGGCGGCCGTACGCACTGGAGCCCGCGAGCTCGCCGCCGAGACCGACCAGCACCTGATGGAACGGAGCCGGGCGAGCGGGACCGACTGGGCGTTGGGGCTCGCCGCTCGGTCACACGCATTGCTCGCGGACAACGAGGGTGCCCACGACCTCTTCGCGGAGGCGATCGAGCGACTGAGCCGCACGCGCATGGCGGTCGATCTGGCCCGCGCGCACCTGCTTTACGGCGAGTGGCTTCGACGCCAGCCTCGGCGGATGGACGCCCGCAGAGAGCTCCGCATCGCCCATGAGATGTTCACCGACTTCGGCATGGAGGCCTTCGCCGAACGCGCACGAGTCGAACTCGAAGCAACTGGCGAGCACGCCCGCGCCCGCACCACCGACACCCTCGATCAACTGACGCCGCAGGAGGCGCAGATCGCGCGTCTGGTGGCGCGCGGCAGCACGAACCGAGAGATCGCCGCCCAACTCTTCATCAGCCCAAGCACGGTCGAGTACCACCTACACAAGGCGTTCCGAAAGCTGGGAGTGCGGTCGCGGACCGAGCTGGCCGGTCGGATGGAGTAAGCGGCGGTAACGACTAGGGGTTTCTTGGACGCGAGCCTGCCTCGATCGGCGCAGGGTCACGCAAGACGGCAGATGGCCGTTGCGGGTGGTTCGCAACCGAGGAGATGGACCTGATGACCACGATCACCGGCGTGGACCGGGCTGCTTCCAGCTCTGTTTCTCGCTCGAAGTGGGCCGCCCTGGCGGTGCTCGCCCTGTCCCAGCTCATGGTGGTCCTCGACACGACCATCGTGAACGTGGCCTTGCCGTCGATCCAGCGGGCGCTGCACTTCTCGTCTGAAGCCGATCTTCAATGGGTCATCAACGCTTACATCCTCACCTTTGGCGGGTTCCTCCTGCTCGGAGGGCGGGTCGCCGACCGCTATGGCCGGCGCCGGGTGTTCGTCTCGGGCGTGGTCCTGTTCGGCGCAGCCAGCCTGGCCTGTGGGCTGGCCAACTCCTCCACTCTGCTCGTGATCGCGCGGGCCTTCCAAGGACTGGGCGCAGCGTTCATGGCCCCCGCCGCGCTCAGCCTGCTGACGGTCATCTTCACCGAGGGCCAGGAGCGTAACCGGGCCCTCGGAGTGTGGGCGGCCATCGCCGGCGCCGGCGGAGCGGTCGGGCTGCTGGCCGGGGGCCTGCTGACCACAGAGGTGTCGTGGCGGTGGGTGTTCTTCGTCAACCTGCCGGTCGCCGCGTTCACCGTCGTCGCCTCGCTGCGGCTGATCGGCGAGAGCCGCGACCCCGTCGCCGGTGGCTTCGACGTCCCCGGCGCTGTGACAGGAACGGCCGGGTTGGCGGCGCTGGTCTTCGCCCTTGTGCGAGCCAACGTGTGGGGCTGGGGATCGGCGAAGACGATCTTGGTCCTAGCCGCAGCAGCTGCCTTGCTCACGGCCTTCGTCCTGCTCCAGATGCGGGAACGCCATCCGCTCGTGCCCCCGCGCCTGTTCCGCAACCGCACCCTCGTCGGGGCCGACGTGGGAATGCTGATTGCCGGCGCCGGGCTCTTCGGAGTGTTCTTCTTCCTGACCCTGTACCTGCAGGACGTCCTGGGCTACTCGGCGCTGAAGACCGGCGTTGCCTACCTCCCACTCACCGTCATGCTCGTCATCAGCGCCGGCGTCGGCTCGAGGATCCTCGGACGGGTCGGCACCCGACCAATCCTCGTGAGCGGGCTCCTCCTGGCAGCCGGAGGCCTGGCCCTGCTAGCGCGCATCTCGCCCACGACCGGATACCTCGACGTCCTGCCATCGCTTCTGATCATCGGCACAGGGATGGGGGCAACGTTCGTCAGCATCACATCTTCAGCGTTGGCCGGTGTGCCCCAGGAGGACACCGGGGTGGCGTCGGCCCTTCTCAACGCCAGCCAGCAAGTCGGCGGATCGCTCGGTCTGGCCGTGCTGACCGCGGTGGCAACGGCACGCTTCGATGCGGTCCGCCCCGCCCACCCGACGCCGGCGACTCAAGCCGCCGCCTCCACCAGCTCGTGGGCCTACGCCTTCGTCGTCGGCGCCCTCCTGATCTTCGGCGCGGCCATCATCGGCGGGTGGCTGCTTCGCCCCAGCCCAACCAAACCGCTTACCGGGCAGCTGATCGACGCGACCGACCAGACCGGTGGCCGTGGAGAAGCAGGCGCGCCGGTTCCCCAGACGTCTGGAGTTGACTCAGCCGTGGGGGCGGCGCATCCGGACCCAGAGTTTGCCATCCAGGCGCTCGGACGGTCCGGATGCCACTGTTGACAAGCACTCAAGCCTCACCGGGCTTACGCTGAGCGCAGCTGCCACGGGGGTGGTTGCGTGATCGAAGGCGGCCGAACCGCCGAACAGACCCGCGCGCGTTATCCGGACCGCGAGGGCCTGGTCGAGCGGGACGGCGTCCACGTGCATTACGAGCAGTACGGCGACGGCACGCCGGTGATCTTGCTGTTGCCCACGTGGACGATCGTGCACTCGCGGATGTGCAAGGCGCAGATCCCGTACCTCTCACGGCACGCCCGAGTGGTCACCTTCGATCCGCGCGGGAACGGCAAGTCCGACCGTCCGAAAGAGCCGGCGCTGTACGACGAACGGGAGTTCGCCCTCGACGCGTGCGCCGTGCTGGACGCGCTGGAAGTGCAGACCGCCTGCGTCGTGGGTCATTCGATGGGCGCCCAGCGCGCGCTCGTGCTGGCCGCCGACCATCCGGAACGGGTCTCCGGCGCGGTATTCATCGCGCCGGCCGTACCACTCGGACCGCAGTCCGAGCGCGCCCATGCGATCGCACGTTTCGACGAGGAGCTGCCGGCCTACGACGGCTGGCACAAGTACAACAGGCGGTACTGGTCGGAGCATTACGCCGACTTCGTCGAGTTCTTCTTCGCGCAGGTCTACAGCGAGCCGCACTCGACCAAGCAGATCGAGGACGCGATCGGCTACGCGCTCGACACCGACGCGGAAACGCTGGCGGCGTCCGCGTGCGGGCCTGCGTTGGACGAGTCGGAAGTCCGCAGGCTCGCGGCGAAGGTGCGCTGTCCGACGCTCGTCGTGCACGGCAGCGACGACCGGGTTCGCACTCCCGAGTCGGGGCGGCTGCTGGCCGAGTTGCTGCATGGCCGCTTCGTGCTGCTCGACGGGTCGGGACACTCGCCGCACGCCCGTGATCCGGTCAAGCTCAACATGCTGATCCGCGAGTTCGCCTGCGCGGCGCCGCCCGTCGCGCGGCCGCGTACCCGGTCGGCCGGCCGCCGGGCGCTGTTCATCAGCTCGCCGATCGGGCTGGGCCATGCACAGCGCGACGTCGCCATCGCCGACGAGCTGCGCAAG
>DATFTS010000466.1:0-9514 GCA_035261645.1 Jatrophihabitans sp.
GGCGGGCGCCGAGATCGACTCGGCGCGTGAGATCGCCCGCCGCGGGGCCATGCGGCTGAGCCATTTGACCGCACTCGGCGGCCGTCCGCCGGAGCAGACGCGGGAGGTCGACGGCTGGCTGATCGACGAATCCGCATGGCAGGCCTGGACGGAGGCGGCGCTGCCCGCCGTCACCGCCTGGGCCGAGCGCGACCCACTCGATCCGGCGATGCCCGTCGGCGCGCTGCGACGCACGCTTCAGCTGCCGAGCGACGCGATAGCCGCAGGCGTCGCGGCGGCCGCGGCGCTCGCCGTCCGCGACGGGCGAGTGCAGCCGCCGACGCGGCCCGATTCACTCGGGCCGGCCGAACCGGCCGTCCGCCGGCTCGAGGAGCGACTGCAGCAAGATCCGTTCGCGGCTCCGGAGGCGCAGGAACTGCAGGAACTGCGGCTCGGACGCCGCGAACTCGGTGCCGCCGAGCGCAGTGGACGGCTGCTGCGGCTGCCCGATCAGATCATCCTGCTGCCGAGCGCACCTGCGGAGGCGGTGCGCCGGCTGCGCGCGTTGCCGCAGCCGTTCACGATGAGCGAGGCGCGCGCTGCCCTCAACACTTCCCGGCGCGTCGCCATCCCGCTGCTCGAGCATCTGGACGCCCGCGGCGACACCGAACGCCTCGACAGCAGCCGCCGCCGCGTCCGTCCGCTTCAGTAGGGCGTCACTCCGACTCGTGATCGGGACCGTCGTCGATCACCCGGCCGCGGCGGCGGTACTCCGCGACGAACGCGAGCAACTCGGGCCCGCGCGGGCGGCGACCCGGCTGGATGTCGCAGTTCATCGCCTTCGACTCCTGGATGTGCACGTTCGGGTCGAGCGCGATCGGGATCAGGTCGTTGGCGGGGTCGCCGGTCACCAAGCCGTTCTGCCCCCAGTGATAGGGCAGCCCGACCTGGTGCACGATCCGGCCGCGAACTCGCAGCGGCACCACCCGATCCGTCACCAGCACGCGGGCCTCGATCGCCGTGCGCGGAGTGACGATCGTCGCCCAGCCCAGGTGCTCCAGCCCGCGCTCACGCGCGAGTTCGGGGCTCACCTCGCAGAAGAACTCCGGTTGCAGCTCCGCGAGGTAGGGCAGCCAGCGACTCATCCCGCCGGCGGTGTGCTGCTCGGTGAGCCGGTACGTCGTTGCCACGAACGGGAACACCTCGCTGCCCGGCTCGCCGAACGAGCGCGCGTACGGGTTGTCCGGGCGCGGGAACTGCTCGCGGCACGGGTTCGACTGCTGCTTGTAGAGCGGGTTGTCGACCGGCGACTCCTGCGGCTCGTAGTGCGCCGGCATCGGCCCGTCGGCCAGGCCGCTCGGCGCGAACAACCAGGCCTTCCCGTCCGTCTGCATGATGAACGGGTCGATGCCTGAGATCGCGTCCTGCGCCGTTGCGCCTTCGGGCGGGCGATAGTCCGGGCGCTTGCCGGCCTCGAAATCAGGGACGTCGTGACCCGTCCACTTCTGCTGCTCCTCGTCCCACCAGACGTAGGCCTTCCGTTCGCTCCACGGGCGGCCGTCCGGGTCGGCGGACGCGCGGTTGTAGAGGATGCGCCGGTTGGCCGGCCAGGCCCAGGCCCACTCGGGTGCCACCCAGCTCTGCTCGCTGCCGGGCTTGCGGCGGGCGGCCTTGTTCTCTCCGTCGGCATGAACGCCGCAGTAGATCCAGCAGCCACAGGTTGTCGAGCCGTCCGGCTTGAGCTCGGTGTAGGCGGAGAGCTGCTTGCCGTCCGGCCCGCGTCCGCTGATCTCGGCGAGCACCGCGTCGGCGTCCGGCTCGTCGAGCGCTCCCTTTGTCGGGTAGTCCCAGGTGAGGTCGAGGATCGGCCGGTCCAGCGGGTCGGTGGAGTCGGCCAGCTTCTGCCGGATGATCCGGCCGAGGTGGAAGTAGAACCACAGGTCGCTGCGCGCATCCCCCTCCGGCTCGACCGCCTGGTGGTGCCACTGCAGCAGCCGCTGCGTGTTCGTGAAGCTGCCGTCCTTCTCGGTGTGCGCAGCGGCCGGCAGGAAGAACACCTCGGTCTTGATGTCCTCGGTGCGCAACTCGCCGGTCTCGATCTCCGGCCCGTCCTTCCACCAGGTGGCGCTCTCGATCATCGAGAAGTCGCGGACGACCAGCCAGTCGATGTTGGCCATGCCCAGTCGCTGCATCTTGCCGTTGGTGGACCCGACCGCCGGATTCTCCCCGACCAGGAAGTAACCGCCACCGCCCTCATCGATCTGACGCATCACGGTGTTGAACGTCGAGTGGTCGCCGGTCAGTCTGGGCAGGTAGTCGTAGCAGTAGTCGTTGTCCGCGGTTGCCGCATCGCCCCACCACGCCTTGAGCAGGCTCACCATGTAGGAGCGCATGTTGCCCCAGAAGCCCTTGACGCCCTCGTCGGTGGAGACGTACTCATTCAGCGACCGCTCGGTGTCCGCGTGCGGCATCGGTAGGTAGCCCGGCAGCAGGTTGAACAGGGTCGGGATGTCCGTCGACCCTTGGATGGACGCGTGCCCGCGAAGGGCGAGGATGCCGCCGCCTGGGCGGCCGATGTTGCCCAGCAGCGTCTGCAGGATCGCGGCGGTTCGGATGTACTGCACGCCAACCGTGTGCTGGGTCCATCCGACCGCATAGCAGAACGCGGAGGTGCGCTCGCGCCCGGGGTTGGTGACCAGCGCCTCGGCAACCTTGCCGAACATCTCAGGCGGGATGCCGCAGATGTCCTGCAGGACCTCCGGCGTGTACCGCGCAAAGTGCCGCTTGACCACCTGGAAGACGCAGCGCGGGTGCTCGAGGGTCTCGTCCCGGCGCACCCCGGCACCCACGGTGGCGCCGCCGCTTCCATGCGTCTCACCGCGCGAACTGTCGGCCATGGCGGCGTTCTTCTCAGCGTCGGTCTCTGCGCCCGGCTGGTTCTCCGGCTGTCCCGAAGGCGCAGGAACCTCCGTGCCCTCGTACTGCCACGTAGTGGGGTCGTACTTGCGACTGTCCGGATCGAAGCCGGAGAAGAGGCCGTCGAGGTCCTCGGTGTCCAGGTAGTCCTCGCGCAGGATCGCGGCGGCATTGGTGTAGGAGATCAGGTAGTCGCGGAACTCATGACCGCCGGAGATCACGTAGTTGATCAGGCCGCCGAGAAAAGCGATGTCGCTGCCGGCCCGGATCGGGACGTGCAGGTCCGCCACCGCGGACGTCCGGGTGAACCGCGGGTCGACGTGGATGATCGTCGCGCCGCGCGCCTTCGCCTCCATGACCCACTGGAACCCGACCGGATGGCACTCGGCCATGTTCGAACCCTCGATGACGATGCAGTCGGAGTTCTGCAGGTCCTGCTGGAATGTAGTGGCGCCGCCGCGGCCGAAGGAGGTCCCCAAACTGGGGACGGTCGAGGAGTGTCAAATACGGGCCTGATTCTCGATCTGTATCGCGCCCAGGGCGGTGTAGAGCTTCTTCATGAGGTAGTTCTCCTCGTTGTCGAGGGTCGCTCCTCCGAGGCTCGCGATGCCCATCGTGCGGCGGACAGTCTTACCGTCCACCTCCTGTTGCCAGAACTGGCGCCGAGTCTTGATCACCCGATCGGCGATCATGTCCATAGCCGTGTCGAGGTCGAGGTCTTCCCAATCGGCGCCGTGCGGCCGACGGTATTTGACCTCGTAGCGACGGCCCGGGCCGGTGGTCAGCTGCAGGCTCGCCGCACCCTTCGGGCACAGCCGACCACGGCTGATCGGCGAAGCCGGGTCGCCTTCGATCTGGACGACCTTGCCGTCCTTGACGTACACCCGTTGCCCGCAGCCGACAGCGCAGTAGGGGCAGATGCTGCCGACGACCTCAGCGTTTTCTGTGCGCGGCCAGTAGCGCACGGTGGTCTTCGGTGACTTCGCAGCCGCGCCGCGGCCCAGAGAGTCGGCGCCACGCAACTGACGTAGCACCGGCCATCCCAGGGGCGTTCGTTCGGGCTTCAACGGCACTCCCCTCGAACAGCAGCAACGCTCCGGCGGCAGCATTCCCATACCGGTGGTGCAGCAACCACAATAGCTGGGTCAGACCTTGTCGACATGGGTAGGAGTTGCGACATGGCGCATGAGCTGTACGGCCCGCAGCCGGATGTCGCAGGTGCGTCAGGGTGGTCGGCCGAAGACAAGAAACCGCGAATGGGGTTCTTCACCGACACGTCCGTGTGCATCGGGTGCAAAGCATGCGAAGTCGCGTGCAAGGAATGGAACGGCGTCCCGGACGACGGCTTCAACCTGCTCGGGACCTCCTACGACAACACCGGCAGCCTCGGTGCCAGCACCTGGCGGCACGTTGCGTTCATCGAGCAGCGGGCCCCAGGGCCATCGGACGTCGAGGCTGTCGACGAGGCGACCGGCTCGGCTGTGCAGGGTGAGGCGCGTACCGACTTCCGGTGGCTGATGTCCTCCGACGTATGCAAACACTGCACGCACGCAGCGTGTCTGGACGTCTGCCCCACCGGATCGCTGTTCCGTACCGAGTTCGGCACCGTCGTCGTGCAGGACGACATCTGCAACGGCTGCGGATACTGCGTGCCGGCGTGTCCATTCGGTGTCATTGACCGGCGCACCGGCGGAAAGGCCGTCAAGAACAACGGCATCGCGCAGAAGTGCACCCTCTGCTACGACCGGCTCGGCGTGGGCATGACGCCCGCGTGCGCGCAGACCTGCCCCACCGAATCCATCCAGTTCGGCGACCTCGATGAACTGCGCGAGCGGGCCGATGCGCGGCTGCGCGAACTGCACGGCACCGGTGTCAACGAGGCGCAGCTCTACCTGCACGACCCCGAGGACGGCATCGGCGGTGGTGGCGCAATGTTCCTGCTGCTCGATGAGCCGGAGACCTACGGCCTGCCACCGGACCCGGTGGTCACCACCCGAGATCTGCCGGACATGTGGAAGCAGGCCGCCCTTGCGGCAGCAGGCCTCGCCCTCGGCGCTATCGCGTCGTTCTTGGGGCGGCGGCGGTGAGCACGCTCGAGGACGGTCGGCGGCGCATCCGGCGCCGAGGTCGGCGCGGCGAGCAGCCGATGGTGCCGGACGTCGAGTTCACCTCGTATTACGGGCGTCCTATCCTCAAGCCCTCGCCGTGGGCGGAGGACATCCCGGCCTACCTGTTCTTCGGCGGCCTCGCCGGCGGCAGTGCCCTACTCGGCGCCGGGGCGGACCTCACTGACCGTCCGGTGCTGCGCCGGCGGGCGCGGCTCACCGCCTTGGGCGCCATCGGCGTGAGCCTGGTCGCGCTGGTTCACGACCTCGGCCGGCCGGCGCGCTTCCTCAACATGCTCCGGGTGGCCAAGCCGACCTCGCCGATGTCGATCGGCACCTGGATCCTGAGCGCATTCGGGCCGTTCGTCGGTCTCGCGGCAGCCGCGGAGTTTCCACGGCTGGCGCCGCGTCCGCTGCGTGGGCTGTTGCGGCGGGCCGGCCGACCGGCAGGGTTGACGGCCGCGGTTATCGCTCCCGCGGTGGCGTCGTACACCGCCGTCCTGCTCTCCGACACGGCGACGCCGACCTGGCACGAGAGCTACCGTGAACTGCCGTTCGTGTTCGTCGGATCGGCGTCGATGGCTTCCGGTGGCATGGGAATGCTCGTCGCGCCCGTCGACGAGGCGGGTCCGGCACGCCGGATGGCGGTAGGCGGTGCACTGCTCGATCTGGCTGCCATCCAGAAGATGGAGAGCTCCGCCGGCATCGCTGCCGAGACGCTCCACAAGGGCCGAGCCGGCGTGTTGATGCGGCTCGGCAAGTCGCTCACGGCGGCCGGCCTACTCGGCACCGCGCTCGGCGGGCGCGATCGCCGAGTCGCCGCCGCGGCCGGGTTGGCGTTGCTGGGCGGCTCCGCGTGCGGCCGGTTCGGCGTCTTCTACGCCGGGCAGGAGTCCGCCGCGGATCCGAAGTACACCGTCGTGCCGCAACGCGAACGGGTCGCCGGCCGTAGCTGAGTCAGCTCGTCGACGTGATGGCGTTCAACTCGGCCAGCGCGTCCTCGGGCAGCGTGAGCGCCGCGCCGGCGACGTTCTCCCGCAGGTGCGCAGTAGATGACGTCCCTGGGATGAGCAAGATGTTCGGCGAGCGTTGCAGCAGCCAAGCAAGGGCGACGGCCATCGGGGTTGCGCGGAGGCGGGTCGCCACCTCCTGCAGCGTGTCGGATTGCAGCGGGCTGAACCCACCCAGCGGGAAGTACGGCACGTAAGCGATGCCTTGTGCCGCGAGGGAGTCGATCAACTCGTCGTCACGCCGATTGGCGACGTTGTAGAAGTTCTGCACGCAGACGACCGGCGCGATCGACTGCGCCTCGGCGATCTGCTCCGCGTTGACCGTGCTCAACCCGAGGTGCTTGATCAACCCCTGCTGCTGCAGCTCCGCCAGCGCGGTGAACGGCTCGGCGAGGGAGCCTGGCTCCGGAGCGTCGAAACCACCCATGCGCAGGTTGACGACGTCCAGCACGTCCAGGCCTAGGTTGCGCAGGTTGTCGTGCACCTGCGCGCGCAGTTGCTCGGGGGCTCGTGCCTGCGGCCAGCCGCCGTTCGCGTCGCGCACCGCTCCGACCTTGGTCACGATGTGCAGCTCGCGCGGATAGGGGTGCAGCGCCTCCCGTATCAGCTGGTTCGTGATGTGTGGGCCGTAATAGTCGGAGGTGTCGATGTGCGTGATGCCCAGCGCGATCGCCTCGCGCAACACCGCAAGCGCAGCCTCGTGATCCGCCGGCGGTCCGAAGACGTGCGGGCCGGCGAGCTGCATTGCGCCGTAGCCCACCCGTGTCACCGTCACATCCGGCGCCATCGCCCAGGTCCGGCCGGGAAGTGCGGTCGATGTCATGAGAACTCCTCGTCGTTGGGCCAGGACCACTGGTCCGTGATTGCCTTCAAGCCGGCGTAGACGGCTCGTGTCGTCCGGGCGCGGTCTCCGGTCGCCAGAAGATCGAGCATCGCGCCACGCAGAAGGGCAAGGACGGCAGTGCACTGGGCTCGCCCGTCCGCCGTCCTGCGTACCGCAGCTGGCTGGGCCTTCGCAAGAACCGCCAACCACTGAGAGACCGAGCTACGAGCGAAGTCGGCCCACGGCCCTGGCTCGGCGAGCAGGGACGTCGCATAACTCTCGGTCCACAGCCGCAGCAACATGCGGTGTGCCGGGTCGGAGAGCCAGCCCCAGAGCGCGGTGGCGGTGCTGAGCAGGCCGCTGTCGGGCAGTCGGTCGAGCATGGCCAACTCGTCGGCCCGTGCCCGTTCGACGAGCGCGATGACAAGGCCGTCGCGTGAGCCGAACAGAAACCGCAACACGCCGGTACTCGATCCGATCGCTTCGGCCACCGGACGCAGCGAGATGTCGGCCAACCCATTGGCAAGTACGTAGTCGTACGCCGCCTCGAGCAGCTCGGTCCGGCGCGCTGACGGTTCGGCTGGCATATCGAGATTGTGCACTACTGATACAGTCGTGTCAGTAACGAGGAGGTGTGGAGTGACCACGGTGATCCGGCCGATCGGTGCACCCGGCGATCTCGGGTGGGTGGTGAAGGCGCACGGCGAGTTGTACGCGCGCGAGTTCGGCTGGGACACCTCTTTCGAAGCCTTGGTGGCTCGCATCGTCGCCGACTGGGCCACCGACCACGACGTTGCTCGGGAGGCCGGCTGGATCGCCGAGGTGGATGGCCAACGTGCGGGATGCGTCTTCTGCGTCGCTGACAACGCCGAGACGGCTCGGCTTCGCATCCTGCTCGTCGATCCCCATGCGCGAGGCAATGGCTTGGGCGCACAACTCGTCGATGTCTGCCTCGACTTCGCACGCAACGCCGGTTACCGGCGCATCGTCCTTTGGACGAACCACCCGCTGACGGCGGCCCGAAGGATCTACTTGAACGCCGGCTTCAAGCTGGAGGCCGAGAGCCCGCACCACAGCTATGGCGTCGACCTCGTCGGGCAAACCTACGGACGCGATCTCTAGCCGGCCTGCTGCTACGACTCGGCCGGAGCGTAGGTCAGGTGCAGCACGCCGTTCTCGAAGGCCTCGTGGCCCGCGAGCTCGAGCGGGGTCCGCGGGCTGCCTTCCGGAAAGAGCCGTTGCCCCTTGCCCAGGACGATCGGGTACGCGAACAGGTGCAGTTCGTCGACCAGCCGGTCCGCCAGCAGCGCACGCACCAGCGTGCCGCTGCCGCTGATGTACGTGTCGCCGGGCTGGTCCCTGAGCTCACGGATGCGCTCTGGGTCGTAGGGCCCCAGCACTTTCGAGTTCTGCCACTGGTCGGCCGAGCGCAATGTGGACGAGACGACGTACTTCGTCGTGTCGTTGAAGAACGGCGCCCCCGGGTCGTCATCGGCCGTGCGTTGTGACCACGCCGGCGCGAACATCTCGAAGGTTCTGCGTCCGAGCAGGATGGCTGAGCTGGCCATCGTGAGCGCGCCGATCGCGCGTCCCAGGCCCTCGGTGAACCCGTACGGTGCGGTCCACTGCGGGTCCTCGAATACACCGTCAGCGCTGACGAATTCGTGCGCGCAGATCTTGCCCATGGCGATCTTCCTCCTGGATGCCGAGACGGTCGATGGTCGCGGTCGGCGGCAAGAGCGCCGACCCTCTTATCATCGCGTCGAGCGGGAGGCCGCCTTTTCGACAGTTCACCCGATTGGGCTAACCGAGATCCGTGGCTGCGCTAGCTGGCAGGTCGAACAGCTCTCGCAGCGCAACCAGGTAGCCCGGCCCGTCCGGGCTGTTGGTCAACTCCTTGACCCGGACCGTCGGTCGGTGCAGCACTTTGCGCAGGATGCGCTGGACCGTCGCTGCCGTCTCGGCCCACTCGGTCTCGCTGAGCCCGGGAAGGCGCTCGTGCAGCCGGGCGAGTTCTGCGTCGGCCAGCTCCCGGAGATGCGCGTGCAGCGCCGTGATCACCGGACCCGCGGCGGCCTGCTCCCGCCGCGCGAGATAGAAGGCCACCTCGGCCGACACGATGGCCCGGACCTGTGGAACCTGGTCCGGCACGTCGGCGTCGGCCAGGTGCCGGCCAAGCGCGGCGAGGTCAAGGAGCGTCACGCCCGGTAGCTGCCCGGCCGCCGGTTCGACATCAGGCGGCAGCCCCAGGTCCAGCACGAACAGGCCGGTGGTGTTCACATCACCGGCGCGCACGATCGGCGCAGGTGCACCGATCGCCGTCACTAGCAGGTCGGCTTCGGCGATCGCGGCGCCCAGGCCATCCGCTGGCACTGCCCGGCCCCCCACCGTCGCCGCAAGCTCGGCCGCCCGGGTCGGGCTGCGACTGACGATCGACAGCCGGGCGCCGGCCTCGTGCAGCAGTCGAACCGCGAGTTTGCCTACGCTGCCGGTGCCGACCACCACCGCGTTGCGACCGGCGAGATCACCCAGGTGCTCACGGGCCGCGTCGAGACCCGCCCGGACGAGTGAGACACCTGACGTACCGATGGTCGTCTCGGTGCGGGCCCGCTTGCTCGTCCGCAGCGCCGCGTCCAGTAGCCCGGTCAGGATGGACCCGGTCGTTCCGGCCGCCGCTGCGC